>JANPCY010000515.1:0-15370 GCA_031431175.1 Steroidobacteraceae bacterium
CATTGCACCGTCCGCCGCTCTCGAGCAATGCTACTATTCTGCCAACAAGACACACCCCACGTGTAACGATATTTTCCGCGATTTCGGTGAGGTGGTGTTCCTGATCGTCCCGCTGGTCAATGCCGCCACGGAAAAAATGCGCGGCCTGGACCTGGGTGTGCGATACGGATTTCAGGCTTTCAACAGCGGCTTTACGCTCAACTGGGACACTGCCTATCTCGACCAGTTTAATATCGACTTTGTCGGCGCGCGAAGCACAATTGAATGGGCCGGTACCATTTCCAATGGTGAAGGCGGGAATGGAAGCTACACGAAATTGCGGTCCAATCTGTCGCTGGCCGTTGATCGTGAAAAATGGGGGGCTTCCTATCACATCAGCTACATTGGTGACGCTGATAGCCAGTTCCAACGGATCGGCGCGACCGCGCCACGAGTTGGCAGTGTCAGCTATCACAGCGTGGAGGGCAGCCTCCGGCTGACCGAGAAGTTGGTCCTGCGAGGTGGTATCAATAATCTGTTCGACAAGGATCCGCCTTATTACACGGACGCCATCGACCAGAATACGGACCCGTTCACCTACGACCTTTTAGGCAGGCGGTTCTTCGTGAAAGCGTCGTATAAGTTCTGAGTGATTGTTGCATTGCGGGGCCGGCGTGAAATGCCGGCCCCATTTTTCCTGCACCATTGAAGCTGTTGGCGCTGATGCGACTGCCGGAAAGCGGTTGTCAGGTTGAGGCGACCGCGATGCCTTGCCGCGCGGCGCTGCATAACTGATTTCCGCTTACGGAGGCCAGATGCGTAGATGCGGACGAATCGTGGTTGCCCTTCTTATGGGGTCCGGCTGGATCGCGGCTGCTGCCACGCAGGACCTGGATCTCGTCAACGCCACGGTGATTGATGGCACTGGCGCGCCGTCGCGTGGCGGTGCGTCAGTGATCGTGCGTGGCGGTCGTATCGAACAGATCCTTGAGCGCGCGCCGCCGCCCGTCGATGGCGTACGCCGGCTCGATCTGCAGGGGCAGTACCTGCTGCCCGGATTGATCGACGCGCATGCCCACATCGAGTCCCCGGCCGCCGCGCTACGGGCGCTGCAGTCTGGCGTGACGACCGCGCGCGTGCTGGGCGATTCCTATCTGCGCGCCCTGGGTACGCGCGATCTGATTCGTGCGGGCCACGCGCCCGGCCCGGAATTGCTGGTATCGGCCGCAATAATCCGGCCACGCCCGGGCGAGGCGTTCTTCGTCACGTTCCCGCAGTTTGGCGACGCGCTGAACGGCGAGCTGCGCGGCCCGGAGCGCATCGCGGCGGTGACGCGCGCGATGCTGGAGCGCGGTATTGACGTGGTCAAAGTCGCAGCGAGTGGGCGCGCCGGCGTGGCGACGGCAGATCCCCGCAGCGCCGAGCTGACGGAGGAGGAGATGCATGCGGCGGTTACGGAGGCAAACCGCGTCGGCCGCTTCGTCGCAGCGCACGCTCACTCGCGCGACGGGGCTGCGGCCGCTGTGCGCGCGGGGGTCCGCAGCATAGAGCATGGCACGTACCTCGACGAGCCGACGCTGCTCGAGATGCTTCGGCGCGGCACATTCCTCGTGCCGACACTGGCAGTCATGAGTCCCCTGTCCGACCCACAGTCGACCCGGGCCGACGACGTGGTACTGCAGTTGCGCACGCGGCAGATGATGGCGCCGGTCCGGGCGGTGACGCGACGCGCGCACGAGCTCGGCATCACGGTCGCAGCGTCCACCGACGGCTCCTACGGCGATGGCGATGCCACCGCTGGCATCCGGATTGCGCACGACATTACGGCGCTGCGTGAGGACTGTGGATTTACTCCGCTCGAGTCGATCCAGGCCGCGACCGTGAACGGCGCGCGCGTGCTCGGCATCGAGGCCCGGACCGGCACGATCCAGCCCGGGCTGGAAGCGGACCTGCTGGTCGTCGAGCGCGACCCGCTGCGCGACGGCTCGGCGCTGTTCGAGCCGCTGCTGGTCGTGTCCGATGGTCGCGTCGTGTTCGAGCGGCCTTGGCTGCCGCGACCATGATTGCAGCGCGGTTATCGCGTCTTGCACACAAATGGCTGGCGCTCGCCGTTGGCATACAGCTTCTGTTGTGGGCGGTGAGCGGCTTCTACATGGTTGTGGTCGACCTGGACTTTATTCATGGCGATTCATTGGTCCGCAACCTGAAACCTGGGCTTGACGTCTCGCGGCGATTCGTCTCGTTCGATTCCCTGCGCCGAGGCCGCTCGGGTATCAACGCGGTCCGGCTCCGCGCCCTGCCCGATGAAGGCTCCGCCGTGTACGAAATTATCACCGCAGCCGGCCTGGAGCTTGTCGACGCACGGACTGGACACAGGATGTCGCCCTTGCCGGAAGCGCGCGTTATCGAACTGGCGCGGGCCTATTACGCCGGCAGCGGCGACGTGGTGCGTGCGACGCTGATCGCGAGCGAGGCGGATAAGCCGAGTGAAATACAAAGTCAGACGCTGCCGTTATGGCGCGTGGATTTTGACGACCGGCTGGAGACCAGTTTCTATTTGCACCCCGACTCGGGCGAACTGGCGACGCGTCGCCACCGCTTCTGGCGCTGGTTCGATTTCCTGTGGTCGTTGCACATCATGGATTACCGCGAGCGGTCCGACGTCAACAACTGGCTGCTGCGCGTCGCAAGCGTGCTGGGCACAACGACGGTGATAAGCGGCCTCTGGCTGACCTATTTCAGTTTCGGCCTGTTCCAGCGCCGTCAACGCAAGCGAGCCTGACGATGAAGCTCCTGACGCTGCAAAAGCTCCACAAATGGGTTGCATTGTTCATCGGCATTCAGCTGCTGCTGTGGACCTTGAGCGGGCTCGTGTTCACGTCGCTGGATCAGAAAAGTGTGTCGGGCGAGCTGCTGGCGGCAGCGCCACCGATGCCGACACTCACAACTGAAGTCACACTGACGGATCCGTCCGCATGGATGGGAGCCTATGCCGACCGCATTGTTCGCGAGGTGAGCCTGCGTCCACTCGCCGGTGGCTGGGTATATCGCATCGTCCACGAGAACGGCATCGAACTGCGCCAGGCCGCAGATGGTGCACCGGTCGTTATTGATGCTACGCGCGCGCGGCGCCTCGCTCTCGATCACTACCGGGGCGGTGGCCGGCTGGTTGGCGTGCAGTATCTGGCGGGATCGACACTCGAAGCTCGCGAGGCGGGTGCCACCTGGCAGGCGACATTCGACGATCCGGCCGGGACAAACCTGTATTTCTCGGCGGATGACGGAGCGATGATCGCCGTTCGCAGCGATACCTGGCGTGTATACGACTTCTTCTGGATGCTCCATACGATGGACTATGCGGGCAGAGATGACTTCAACAATCCACTGGTAATCCTGGTTGGTTCCGCCGCACTATGGATCGGTCTGACGGGTGTGCTGCTGTTGCTCCGCGTATTCCGATGGAATGTTTCGCCGTCTGGACAGGCGGGAGTCGATGCCGAAATCACCTGATCGGCACTACGTTCCTGCACTCGGTTACCGCGTCCTCACGCCGCTCTACGACGCCGTAGTGGGAGCCACCACGCGAGAGCGCAGTTTCAAGGAGGCCCTCATCCGGCAGGCTTGCTTTGAGCCAGGTCAGCGGGTTCTCGATCTGGGCTCAGGCACGGGGACGCTCGCGATCTGGATCAAGCAACGCCAGCCGCTACTCGACATTACGGGTGTCGATGTCGATCCGGCGATCCTGGCCATAGCAGCCCGCAAAGCGAAGAAAGCCCATGTCGATGTCCACTTTGACCGCGCGCCTTCGTACGAGCTGCCGTCTCCTGCGGCACATTTTGATCGGGTTGTATCAAGCTTGTTCTTCCACCATCTCTCGTGGCAAGACAAGATGCGGACCGCACGGGAGCTGTTTCGTGTCCTGAGGCCGGGCGGAGAACTGCATGTTGCCGACTGGGGACGCCCCACGAACGTCGTGATGCGCGGCCTGTTCCTGATGATTCAGTGTCTCGATAGTTTCGAGACGACGCGGGACAATGCGGCCGGCCGGCTTGTTGAGCTATTTGATCAAGCCGGATTCATTGATGTGGCTGAACAGCGGACGTTCAGCACGATTTACGGAACCATGACACTCTACCGCGCGGTCAAGCCCGAGAGTTAGCGTCGCATGACATGGACCCAGCAATGATCGATCCCGTATGCGGCATGAAGGCCGCTGCCGATTCACCGCACCAGGCGACCCATGCCGGGCACGACTACCGATTCTGCTCGGCCGGTTGCCGTGCGAAGTTCGTGGCCGATCCCAGCCGCTATCTGAAGCAGGAAGCCGCCATAGTCGAGAAGGTCCGCCCCGGCGCGCAGTACACCTGCCCGATGCATCCGGAGATCATCCGGGACGCGCCGGGCCACTGCCCGATCTGCGGCATGGCGCTCGAGCCCGTGATGCCGACTGCGGACGATGACGAGCTGCCGGAACTCGCCGATTTCCGGCGGCGGTTCTGGTGGACGCTGCCGTTGACGCTCGCGGCGCTGGCACTGGCGATGGTCGGTCACCGGCTGGCATACCCGTCTGCCGGTCTGCGCAGCTGGCTGGAGCTCGTCCTGTCGGCGCCGGTCGTGCTGTGGACTGGCTGGCCCTTCTTCGCACGTTGGGCGCAGTCGATCGCGACCCGCAATCTGAATATGTGGACGCTGATCGGCACCGGCGTCGGCGCTGCTTTCCTCTATAGCCTGGCTGCGACGCTGGTGCCGGACTGGTTTCCGGTCTCATTTCAGGAGCACGGCCGCGTCGGCGTCTACTTCGAGGCGGCGGCGGTCATTGTTTCGCTGACGCTGCTGGGGCAGCTCCTCGAGCTGCGCGCGCGCTCCTCGACCTCCGCCGCGATCAAGGCGCTGCTGCGGCTCGCGCCGCCGACCGCGCGACGCATCCGGCAAGACGGCACCGAGGACGATGTGCCGCTCGATGCGGTCCGGGTCGGTGACCAGCTGCGCGTGCGGCCGGGCGAAAAGGTCCCGGTCGACGGCGAGGTCCTCGAGGGCCGCTCCAGCATCGATGAATCCATGCTGACCGGCGAGTCCATGCCGGTCGAAAAGCAGCCCGGTGCCCGCGTGATCGGCGGTACGCAGAATGCCAACGGCAGCCTGGTCATACGCGCCGATCGAGTCGGCGCAGAATCGATGCTTGCGCAGATCGTGCAACTCGTGGCTCAGGCACAGCGCTCGCGCGCGCCGATGCAGAAGCTCGCCGATCGCGTGTCCTACTGGTTCGTGCTGGCGGTGCTCGGCATCGCCGCGCTGACATTCTTTGCCTGGGGATGGTTTGGGCCGGATCCATCCTGGACTTACGCAGTGCTGAATGCGGTGTCGGTGCTGATCATCGCCTGTCCCTGTGCGCTCGGCCTCGCGACACCGATGTCCATCATGGTCGCCATGGGACGCGCCGCGCAGTCGGGCGTCCTGTTCCGCGATGCGGAGGCGATCGAAACGCTGCGGGTGGTGGACACGCTGATCGTGGACAAGACCGGCACGCTGACCGAGGGCCGGCCGGCGTTTCGAGCTGCGATCCCGGCGGCAGGCTTTGACGAGGCGCAACTGCTGCGCCTCGCCGCGAGCCTGGATCAGGGCAGCGAGCATCCGCTGGCGGATGCAATCGTCGCCGAGGCGCGCACCCGGGGGCTTTCGCTCGCGAAGCCGGAGACATTCGAATCGGGAACCGGCCTTGGTGTGCGCGGGCGCGTAGAGGGCCGCGAGCTTGCGCTCGGCAGCGCCGTGCTGATGCGCGAATCGGGCATCGAGACGGCGCCGCTCACGACTCGCGCCGCCGAACTGAGGGAGACCGGCGCGAGCGTGGTATTTCTCGCGGCAGACGGCGCGCTCGCGGGGCTCATCGCGATCGCGGATCCGGTCAAGGCCACGACTCCCGAGGCGCTCGCGCAACTCCGTCGCGCGGGGTTCCGGCTGATCATGGCGACCGGTGACGCCGCCGCGACCGCGAAGGCGGTGGCCGCCGCCACCGGCATCGAGGAGGTCTACGGCGAGATGAAACCGGCGGACAAGGCCGCGCTGATCGCGCGGCTGCACGCTGAAGGCCGGCGCGTCGCGATGGCGGGAGACGGCATCAACGATGTGCCCGCGCTCGCCGCCGCGGATGTCGGCATTGCGATGGGCACCGGCACGGACGTCGCAATCTCGAGCGCGCAGGTGACGCTGGTCAAGGGCGATCTGCGCGGCATCGTGCGGGCGCGTGCAATTTCAGCCTCGACCGTCGCGAACATGCGCCAGAATCTTGCCTTCGCTTTTCTTTACAACGCGCTCGGCGTGCCGCTGGCGGCGGGGTTGCTGTATCCGTGGTTCGGCATGCTGTTGAGCCCGATGATCGCGGCGCTCGCGATGAGCCTGTCCTCGGTTTCGGTGGTCGGCAACGCGCTGCGGCTGCGGGGCAGCTGAACGCGTTCAGAACAGGTGATGGCCAACCCACCAGGCAGCCGCTGCAATCAGCGCGGAAGCCGGTATCGTCAGGATCCACGCGATCACGACATTTCCGGCGACGCCCCAACGCACGGCACGCACGCGCTTGGTGGAGCCGACGCCGATGATGGCGCCAGTGATCGTATGCGTCGTCGAGACCGGAATGCCGAAACCGGATGCGAGAAAGAGCGACATGGCGCCGCCAGTCTCCGCCGCAAAGCCACCGACCGGCTTCAGCTTGGTGATGCGCTGACCCATCGTCTTGACGATGCGCCAGCCGCCGAACAAGGTGCCGAGCGCGATCGCGCCATAGCAGGAAATGATGACCCAGTAAGGCAGGTGGTCAGGAGTCGTCAGATTGGCGGAGATCAGCAACAGCCAGATGATGCCCATGGTTTTCTGGGCGTCGTTGCTGCCGTGGCCGATGCTGTAGAGCGCCGACGACACGAGCTGCAGGCGGCGGAACCAGCGGTCGGTCACGCGTTGGGTCTGGCGCCGGCAGATCCACGACACCGCGACCGTAATGAGCCCCGCAAGCAGCATGCCGAGTACCGGCGCCACGACGATGAAAGTCGACGTCTTGATGATGCCCGGCGCAAGCAATGGACCGGTGCCGGCTTTCGCGATGGTCGCGCCCAGCATGCCGCCGATCAGTGCGTGCGAAGAGCTCGAGGGAATGCCGTAATACCAGGTGATGACATTCCACGCGATCGCGCCGATCAGGGCGCCGAATATCACGAAGTTATCCACGATGTCCGGGTTGACGATGCCCTTGCCGACAGTCGCTGCGACATGCAGTTCGAACAGGGCGATGGCAACGAAATTGAAGAATGCGGCCCAGATAACGGCCTGGTAGGGCTTCAGCACGCCGGTCGAAACGATGGTCGCGATCGAATTCGCGGCGTCATGGAAGCCGTTCAGAAAGTCGAACGCAAGCGCGAGCAAGACCAGCATCGCAAGCGTCAGCGTGACGGCTCCGGCGTCCATCGTCAGCCGTTCTCGAGCACCACGCCCTCGATCACGAGCGCGACGTCCTGGCACTTGTCGGTCGTCAGTTCGAGGAGTTCGTAGACGGCCTTGAGTTTCATGAGCTGGCGCACATCCTGTTCCTGGCGAAACAGCTTCGAGATTGCCGCCTGCGTGACCCGATCGGCGTCGGTTTCCAGTGCATCGATCTCCTGGCAGATCTTCAGGATCGCCGGGCCGTTGTCCATCGACGACAGCTGGGTGACGGCAGCCTCCACGCGCCTGCAGCAGACCTGCACCAGATCGGCGAGATGCGAAACCTCTGGTGTCAGCACATGAACGTCGTAGAGCGTCAGCGACTCGGCCGTGTCCTGCATCAGGTCTAGAATGTCGTCCATGCGCTGGATCAGCTTGTTGATCTGGTCGCGGTCGAAGGGCGTGACGAAGGTGTTGTGCATCAGCGCCACGGTCTGGTGGGTGACGTCGTCGGCTGCACGCTCGATCCCCTGGATCCTCGCGACATATGCGTCGCGGCGGCCGTTGTCAGAATAGTTGGCCAGCATCTCGACGAGCGCGGCGGCGCCCTGAACGACGAGCGACGCGTGACTGTTGAACAACGTGAAGAATTGCCGCTCGCGCGGCATCAGTACTGACAAGAGGCGCATGATGTATCCCCGGTGCGACTTCCAGCGCGCACATTCTAATCACCTCGCGCAGAATGTTGGAGTATCTTTGACCACATGAAATTCGTCCGAAAAGATCTGCTGCCACTCATGGCCGTGAGCCTGTTGATTTTCAACGGATCGCAGGCCTGGGCTGAGCCAGCGGACGCCGAAACCACCCGGCTTATCGCTGAACTCGGCCTGAAGGAGTCGGCGATCGCGCTCGCTGACCGGGCCGGCTGGAAAAAGCCCCGCAAGGTCGTGGTCATCGGCGCCGATGCCGGGCGGCAGGCCTCGCTGCAGTCCGCGGCGCCAGGCATGGTCGTCGTCGTCGCGCGCGATCGTGCGGAAGCGCTCCGGGAAGTCGCCGACGCCGATGCCGTAATCGGAGGCTGCGCCGCCGACCTGATGACTGCCGGCCCGCAGCTGCGCTGGATCCAGCACCTTTATGCGGGCGTCGAGCGCTGCGTCTCGATACCGGGCTTCGCGTCGCGCGGCATCGTGCTGACCAACATGCAGAAGATTGCCGGTCCCGTGATGTCCGAGCACGTGCTCGCGCTGATGTTCGGCCTGTCGCGGGGGCTGGGCACCTACATTCCCAGACAGGCCAGTGGCGAGTGGGCAGAGGACGCCGTGCCGGAAGGCCGCCTCTGGATGCTCGAAGGCAAGACGCTATTCATCGCGGGCCTCGGCGGCATCGGCGTGGAAGTCGCCCGCCGCGCGCATGCGCTCGGCATGAACGTGATCGCCACGCGCAACACGCCGAGTGAAAAGCCGCCGTTCGTCAGTGAACAAGGACTCTCCGGCGACCTGATGTCCTACGCCGCGCGGGCCGACGTCATCGTCAATGCCCTGCCGTTGACGCCGGAAACGAGGGGAGTCTTCGGCAGGAAGGCTTTCGATGCGGCGAAGCGCGGCGCGCTGTTCATCAATGTCGGCCGCGGCGGCACCGTCGTGACGTCTGACCTGCTCGCGGCACTCGAGGACGGGCGCATCGGCGGCGCCGGGCTCGATGTCACTGATCCGGAGCCGCTGCCGCCGGATCATCCGCTGTGGCACGCACCGAACGTGCTGATTACGCCGCACGTCGCAGCGGCCACCGACCTGGGCGAGGAACCGCGCTGGTTGATCGCACGCGAGAACCTGCGCCGCTACGCGGCGGGTGGCAAGCTCCTGTCCGAGGTCAGCGTCGAAAAAGGTTATTAGCTTGTCCAATCGCACGCTGCCGCTCGATGATCGTCTTTACGACTATCTACTCAGGAAATCACTGCGCGAGCCGGCGGCGCTTGCTGCGCTTCGCGCTGAAACAGCGTCGCACCCGCGCGTCAACATGCAGATCGCGCCCGAGCAGGGCCAGTTCATGGAAATGCTGGTGCGTCTTACGGTTGCGCGTCGCGCGATCGAGGTCGGCGTATTCACGGGCTACTCGAGCCTCGCGATCGCGCTTGCATTGCCGGATGACGGGCGCCTGCTCGCCTGCGACATCAGCGAGGAGTACACGGCCATCGCCCGCCGGCACTGGAAACTCGCTGGCGTGGTACACAAGATTGAATTGGTGCTGGCGCCCGCGCTGGCGACACTGGATGCCCGCCTCGCGGCGGGCGAGGCCGGCAGCTACGACTTTGCCTTCATCGATGCCGACAAGGGCGGCTATCTCGCCTATTACGAGCGGCTGCTGCGTCTGATCCGTCCCGGCGGCTTGATTGCTGTGGACAACACGCTCTGGGGCGGCGCGGTCGCGGACCCCGGCGTCCGCGACGCCGACACGCTGGCGATAAGGGAATTCAATGACCACCTGCTGGCGGACCAGCGCATCGACCTGTCGCTGCTGCCGATCGGCGACGGCCTGACGCTTGCGCGCCGGCGCGGATGAGGCCACTGCCACGCGGCGGCGACGCGAGTATGATCGGCTGAGGCATGCCGGAGGGGATGCGTCATGAACCGTTTTCACCTCGCCCCTTTGGTGACCCTGATTGCGCTGGCAGGCCTCGCCGGCTGCGAAAGTGCCAAGGCGCCGGAACCCTTTCCGCAGGCCACCGCCGATGGCTGGGTCGCGGCGTTCAACAGCGGCGATGCTGCGGGACTCGCGCTGATGTACAGCCCGGAGGCAAAGGTCCTGCCACCCGACCAGCCGATCGTCAGCGGCTACGGGGCGATCGAGGAGTTCTGGAAGTCCTTCAATCCCGGCAATGTGCGCATAGAAACTTCCGAGGTCGAAACCCTGAAGCTCGGGGATTACTGGTTCCGGGAAGGCACTTACGTCGGGCTGGACCCGGCCGAGGGTGAGCCGCGGGTCGGCAAGTTCATTGAGTTATGGACCAAGGTGGATAGCGCCTGGCTGATCCATCGCCAGATGTGGAGCCAGAACGCACCGCCACCGGCCGAGATGCCGCCGACGGCGTAGAGGATAGGCGATGATCCGGATGATGGCAATCATGGCGCTCGCAATGCTGTCTGCAGGGGGCTGCGCGCAAAGCCTGGCGCCCGAAGCGTTCCCGCAGGATGTCGCGGACGCCTGGGCCGAGCGATACGCCGCCAATGACGCAGCCGGTGTCGCGGCGCTCTACAGCGAGGACGCGCAATTGCTGCCGCCGGACATGGAAATCGTCAGCGGCCGCGCAGCGATCCAGGAGTTCGTCGCGAAGACCAACCCGCCCGGCGGGCCGGAATTCGAGATCGCTACGATCGAGACACGGGTATTCGGCGATTACGCCCACCGGCAGGGCAGTTTTACGGTCAAGGGTCCGGACGGCACGCCGATCGAAACCGGCAAGTTCATCGAGTTGTGGAAGAAGGTCGACGGCAAGTGGCTGATCCACCGTGACATGTGGAGCTCTAACGCACCGCCGTCCGCGACGGATACGCTACCCGATGAGCCTGCGTGATCTCGTCGAAGCGATCCTTCCGGAATGGGAGCGCTGGTATCCCAGCCTGTTCGATGCCGCTGTCGATCTCGGCGTGATCCGCGCGCGGGTCTGCCCGCCCTCGTCACTGCTGTTGTCGCGTCGGCACGCCGTGATCTACAGCGAAGCCGTGCAGGCGTTTCGCGAACACTGGAATGCGCTCGAAAAAGAAAGTTAAGGCTCCGATTGCCAGCCGGCGCGCGTGACCCGCCACTCTCCGTCCTCGCGCGCGAGCCGCAGGTCGAAGCGCTGGATATCGGCTGCCAGATCCCAGTTTGATTCCGACTCGCGCCCCAGCATGCCGACGGTTACCTGCGCCCTTGCAACCTCCGCGCCCTCGAGTTCGATGGCGTCAATGCGCATGATCAGGCGTATGGACTGGTGGGCGATCAGGTAGCCGTGTAGGTGACGGCGGATTTCGTCGGCGCCGCGACCGTCGCCGTCGCGGTAATCGTCGGCAATCAGCCCGCGTAAAGCCGAGGCATCGCGCGCCTCGGCCGCCGCTTCACCCTTGTCGATCAGCGCGCGTATCTCGTCCTCGGGCGTCGCTGCGGACCCGCAGGCCGCAAGTAACCAGGCGGCCGCAACGACGCTGTTACGCGCGCGCAGGATAAGCTTCCCACTGCGGCAGGCCGTCTGTGATTTCGAACCAGGGTGCGCGGCTGGTGGCAAAGATGTGGCCCAGCGGCTTCATGCCCGGGTCGGTGTCGAGTCCGCCGCAGGGCACGACGGCTCGGCCGGTCGCCGCGACGACGCGGGGCACCGGACTGCCGCAGTGGCGGCAGAAATCCTGGCCGAAGTATTTCGCGCCGGGCAGCGAATAACTCTGTACCTCAGCCTCACCTCGTAGCCATGAAAGCTGCTCGCGCAGGTAAAACGCATTGGTCGCGTGCGCGGCGCTGCGCGCGCGCCGGCAACGCGAGCAATGACAGTTCTGCATGCGCTCGGGTGCGCCGGCGAGTTCCCAGGCGATGGCGCTACAAAGGCAACTGCCCTGTGTGACGCCAGCCATCGGCTGCGGCCTTGTCCGGTCAAGGCCGGCTCCGCCGCCGAACTGCGGCGGATAGCCCTCATGCTGCGGCAGCCCATCGGTAATCGGATACCAGGGGGCCCGTGAGCCGGCGAACATGTGCATCTGCGGCCTCAGGCCGGGATCGTCTTGCAGGTTGCCGGCCGGCAGCAGCACCAGTTTCATGGCGGGCAAGAGCATGGGTGTCACCGACCCGCAGGTCCGGCAGAACGGCCGGCGGCCCTGCTCGGATGAGGGGTAGGTTTCGATATTGTCCTGGCCCGAAATCCAGCGGAATCCGGCATCCGGAGCCGAGACGAAGGTTGAGAACATCGCACCGTGGTGCTTGCGGCACATGGAGCAATGGCAGTTGGCCATCATCGCAAACGGGCCGGCGACTTCGTAGCGCACGGTCCCGCAAAGACAGCTTCCCGTATACATTGTAATACCTCGGGGCAGTGGTCCCGCATAGTTTGCACCAAGGAGAGCCCGAGTCATGTACACGCTTTATTACGCGCCCGGGGCGGCAAGTCTTGCCGTGCACTGGATGCTGATCGAGCTCGGCGTTCCGCATGAGCTGAAGAAAGTGGACATGGAAGCCGGCGAACATCGCCAGCCCGCCTATCGGAAGCTGAACCCGAGCGGTCTGGTGCCGGCCATGATCGTGGACGGCACGCCGCTCTTCGAAAGCGCGGCCCTCTTGATGCTGCTGGCAGAGCGCCATCCGCAGGCCGGCTTTGCGCCGCCGGTGGGGAGCCCGCAACGCGGCCTCTACATGACCTGGATGTTTCACCTCTCGAACACGCTGCAGGCCGCTTTCAAAGACTGGTTCTATCCGGAGCGGCCGGCAGGCGCAAACGCGGTCGAGGGGGCCAAGGCGAGCGCCCGCACAAGAATTGAAGAATGCTGGGATCGCGTCGAGGCCCAGATCCGTTCAGTTGGCCCCTACCTCGTCGGTGACCGGGTCGGGGCCGCGGATCTCCTGGTGACGATGCTGATGCGCTGGTCGCGCAACATGCCGAAGCCAGCAACCGAATGGCCGGCGATTGCGGACTACGTTGCGCGCATGAAGGCGCGGCCGTCATTCAAGACGCTCTACGTGCGCGAAGGCCTGACTGAGTGGGCCTGAAGACTACAGAAAAGTGTAGGTCAGGCTCAGCGAAATCGTATCGAGACCCTCATCCTGGACGATGTTGAATTGTTCGTACTCGAGCCGCGCACCGAGGCTGCCGAAGCGCAGCTGTACGCCCGCACCCCAGGCCAGGTCGGTTCCCTTCTCATTGATCCTGAAGTCGGGGACAAAGCCCCCGGTTGAGTGGCCGTCAAACTTCCAGGAATTGACGCCAGCCTTGACGAACAGATCCACGAGCGGCAGATCCAGATAGCCGACCGCGAATGCGGAAAGCGTCTCCGCGGTGAGATTCGTACTCGCCGGGCAGGGCACGGTAATGAACTGTATGCAAACGATGCCTGACGGCACGGTCGCGTCGCCGTGGTCGATATAGCTTGCTTCGACCCCAAAGCTGTCGAGCGGCCGCCAGCCGAAGATCAGCTTGTATCCATTGCTCTGGTCGTCAAATGGCAGGGCGGCTCCGGGGTTCGCGAGGCCGTATTCGCTTTGCACGACACCTGCACCGACATAGATGCCGTTGTCGGCGGCTTGCGACAGACCCGCAACAAAACATAAGCCAATCAGGGTTAGGCAACGCAACATGGGAGCCTCCGCATCATTCGAGGTCGTACGAATACGACCTGCAGGTGCTGGCAATGGTTCCCTATGAAGGCGCTGGTGTCGCCGGTGTGATCAGCGGCTGCACGGCCTTGATGCTGCAGGCAAAGTCGAGCAGCGTCTCGCCGATCGAATCGGCCTCGATCTTCTCCCAGTAGCGCAGCAGGTTCGTCGAGCGCACCGGCTCGTCGGCCTGCAGATTGTTCCATTTGTAGAAGATCAGGCCGCGCGTCGAACGCTGGCGCTTGGCGCAATCCCAGTCGTCGCGGCTCACGGCGCTCTTGTGCGCGCCCGGGCTCTGCGGGTTCTTGTACTCGATGCGCAGCCACATCGTGACAATGTCGCCATTGCGTTCCGAATCGACCCTGCTCGCAAAATAAACCTGTTCCGGGTAGGTTTCGAGCCACTCCCAGTCGCTGCGGCCGCGCAATTCCAGCTTCTTGACCCACTCGTTGCCGAGCCCATTCATGGGTACGGTTTCGATCTGCGCCTGGGCGGAATTGGCGAGTGCAAATGCCAGGAATACGGAAATCAGCGGGATCTGGCGGCGGTCCATGGTTCCGGATTATCAGTGTTTGGTTGGTGCGATACCATGGCGCCCCCGCATCGCGGAGAAAGGTGGCATGGACTCATTCGACGTCATCGTCATCGGCGGCGGCCACGCCGGTACCGAAGCTGCGCTCGCCGCAGCCCGGATGGGCGCACGCACGCTGCTGGTGACGCAGAGCCTGGCAACCGTCGGCCAGATGAGTTGCAACCCGGCGATCGGCGGCATCGGCAAGGGGCACCTGGTCCGCGAGATCGACGCGCTCGGAGGCGCGATGGCGCGGGCCGCCGATCGCGCGGGTATCCAGTTCCGCACCCTGAACGCGAGCAAAGGCCCAGCGGTGCGCGCGACGCGGGCACAGGCGGATCGCACACTCTATAAGCGCGCAATCCGCGAACTGCTCGAGTCACAACCCGGACTTGCGCTACTCGAGGCGGAAATCGCCGATCTGGTTGTCGTGGACAGTCGCGTGACCGGCGTCGTGACCGCGAAGGGCCAGACGCTCGCAGCCCGCGCAGTCGTGCTGACAGTCGGGACCTTTCTTGGCGGACGCATGCACGTCGGTCTGGAGAGCCACGAAGGCGGGCGCGCCGGGGATCCGCCGTCGAACCGCCTCGCGGCACGCCTGCGCGAGCAGCCGCTCAAGGTCGGGCGCCTGAAGACCGGCACGCCGCCGCGTATTGACGGCCGCACTCTCGACTATACCGCGATGCGGGCGCAGCCCGGCGACGAGCCGCGTCCCGTGTTTTCTTTCCTGGGCCGACGCGAGGGGCACCCGAAGCAGGTTGTCTGCCACATCACGGCGACGAATGAGCGCACGCACGAGATCATCCGCGCCGCCGCCGACCGCTCGCCCATGTTCACCGGGCTCATCGAAGGCATCGGCCCGCGCTACTGCCCGTCGGTCGAGGACAAGGTGGTGCGCTTCGCCGACAAGACTTCGCACCAGGTATTCGTCGAACCGGAAGGACTCGACACCGACCTCGTCTACCCGAATGGCATCTCGACCAGCCTGCCACTCGACGTGCAGGAAGACTTCGTGCGGACCATCCGCGGTTTCGAAAAGGCCGAGCTGACAAGGCCCGGCTACGCGATCGAATATGATTATTT
>JANPCY010000516.1:0-4134 GCA_031431175.1 Steroidobacteraceae bacterium
TCGTAGCGGTAAAAACCGCGACCTGACTTCTGGCCGTAGCGCCCGAGTTCCGCCAGGCGATCGGATATACGGTAGAAGCGCGGGTCGCCGGGACGCTCGCTCCATTGGCGCCGGGCCTGGTAGCCGATATCGAGACCGGCCAGGTCGCCCACCGCATTGGGACCCATGGCCATGCCGAATTCCTCGAGTGCCCGATCGATGGCTTCCGGTGGCAAACCCTCGAGCAGCATCAATTCCTTCTCCCGGCCGTAGGCGTACAGCGTGCGATTGCCAACAAAGCCGTAGCAATTGCCGACTGTCACGCCGATCTTGCCGATGCGCTTGGTCACGGCGCGGAGCGTCGCGAGCGTCGCGCGCGAACTCTCGCGGCCACGGACAATCTCCACGAGCCGCATGATGTTCGCGGGACTGAAGAAATGCATGCCGGCGACGTCGGCCGCGCGGCCGCTCGCCGTTGCGATGGCATCATCGTCGAGTGTCGAAGTGTTGGTCGCAAGCACGGACTGCGGCTTGCAGAGCTTTCCGAGCTGCGCGAACAGCTCCCGCTTGACGGCCAGCTCCTCGTAGGCGGCCTCGATCACCAGATCGGCTGAAGCCAGCACCTGCAGGTCCCCGACGCCACGAACGCGCGCGACCGCAGCAGCCGCATCCGCCGCCGTCATGCGGCCCTTGCGAGCTGATCCCTCGATTGTCGAGGCGACGCGCGCAAGACCGGCAGCGAGTGACTCCGGCTTCGAATCCACGAGCGTCACGGCAATGCCCGCCGTGGCAAGGCTGATCGCAATGCCGGCGCCCATCGTGCCGGCACCAATGACGCCTGCGCTCTCGACCGGTAGCGCCGCGTTCCGATCCGCGCTCGAGCCACGTTCTGCGAAGAACAGATAACGCAGCGCCCGGGATTCGCTGGAACGGCGGCATTCCTCGAAGAGCTCACGGGCGCGGTCAAGGGCCTGGTCGAAAGGCCGCGTCGCCGACGCCTCGAGGGCGTCCACGATGCGTCCCGGCGCCAGCAACCGCCGCGCCGCAGCCGGCATGGCGGCGCGCCATTCGTTGAACAGTTCGGCCGTCGCTGCTGGCGCGGCCAGGTCGCGCAGGCATCGCGGCGGCGCGTTGTTTGCGACGAGTTCGCGAGCCCAGGCAACTGCACCGGCACGCACCTCGCCGTCGATCCTGCGATCAACCAACCCGATCGCCATGGCTCGATCCAGATTGATGGGCTTGCCGCCGGTCATCAGTTCGAGTGACGCCTTCCATCCGACCAAACGCGGCAGCCGAACCGTGCCGCCCGCACCCGGCAGCAGCCCCAGGGTGACCTCGGGAAACCCGAGCTTGAGATCGGATGTTGCCGCGCGGTAATGACAGGCGAGCGCGGTCTCCGCCCCGCCGCCGAGCGCCGCGCCGTGGAGTGCGGCAACGACGGGCTTGCTGCAGGACTCGAGACGAAACAGCAGTTCGTTCATCAGAGGCGGCTGGGCAGGCTGGTCGAATTCCGAGATGTCGGCGCCGGCGATGAAATTCCGGCCGGCGCCGTGCAGCACGATCGCCTGCACCGTTGGATCGGAATCGAGGCGCTCGACCGCCGTGAGAAGTGCCGTGCGCAGGCGGTGCGCCAGCGCATTGACGGGCGGGTGATCGAGCACGATGACGGCGACACTGCCGTCACGCTCGATCGCAAGCGGCGCGCTCACCCGATCCGCTCGATGGCGAGCGCAATGCCCTGCCCCACGCCGATGCACATGGTGCATAACGCATAGCGGCCTCCCATGCGCCCGAGCTGATATGTGGCCGTGGTCGCAAGACGTGCGCCGCTCATGCCGAGCGGATGACCGAGCGCGATGGCGCCGCCATTCGGATTCACCTGCGCGGCGTCATCCGGCAGGCCAAGCCGGCGCAACACGGCGAGCGCCTGCGAAGCAAATGCCTCGTTGAGCTCGATCACATCCATCGCAGAGAGAGGCAAGCCAAGCCTGGCCAGGAGTTTCTCTGTGGCAGGCGCCGGGCCGATGCCCATGATGCGCGGCTCGACGCCCGCAACCGCAGCACCAAGAACGCGTGCCCGCGGCGTGAGGCCGTAGCGCACCGCCGCCCCTTCGCTTGCGATCAGGAGCGCACAGGCGCCGTCATTGACGCCGGAGGCATTGCCCGCCGTGATGGTTCCACCGCTACGAAACGGTGTCGGTAGCTTCGCAAGTGCCTCAAGACTCGTTTCACGCGGGTGCTCGTCGCGATCCACGACGACCGGCTCGCCCTTGCGCGCGGGGATTGCCACCGGCGTGATTTCAGCCGCGAGTGTGCCATCGCCCTGCGCACGCAACGCGCGCTGCTGGCTGCGGAGCGCAAACGCGTCCTGGTCGGCCCGCGTCACGCCGAACTCGGCGGCGACGTTTTCGCCGGTCTCTGGCATCGAGTCGATGCCGTACTGCTGCTTCATCAATGGATTGACGAGGCGCCAGCCGATCGTCGTGTCAAACATCTGCTGAGTGCGCGAGAATGCCGCATCGGGTTTCGAGAGGACGTAAGGTGCGCGACTCATGCTCTCCGCACCGCCGGCGATCACGAGTTCAGCCTCGCCGCTTCGGACCATGCGCGCGGCGATCGCAACCGCATCGAGACCCGAGCCGCAGAGGCGGTTCACGGTGACGCCCGGCACGGTGACCGGGAGACCGGACAGCAATGCCGCCATCCGTGCAAGATTCCGGTTGTCTTCGCCCGCCTGGTTCGCGCAGCCGAATACGACGTCATCGACCGCCTCCCAGTCGACCGACGGATTGCGGCGCATCAGGGCCGCGAGCGGCGCCGCCGCGAGATCGTCGGTCCGGACACCCGCCAGCACGCCGCCGTAACGGCCAATCGGCGTGCGGATCGCATCGCAGATCAGTGCTTCATTCATCGACCAGCCTCCCGGCGATCTGGTGACAGCGACCGCGGAACAAGGCGATGGCCTCGTCACGGTCGTTGCGCACCTCAATTTCGTAGATACCGCTGCGCCCGGCCCGCCAGCGTTCGCTGGCGCTCGCCGTCAGCAGGTCACCCTCCCGGCCCGGCGCGAGGAACTCGATGGCGGCGCCGGCCGCAACAGTATTGTCGCCGTGCGAATTGCAGGCAAATGCGAATGCGCTGTCGGCCAGCGCAAATATGAGCCCACCATGGCAGACACCGTGGCCGTTGACCATGTCGGGCCGCACGCGCATGGTCACGCGCGCGCAACCGGGCGATACCGATTCGATGGCCATGCCGAGCATTTGTGACGCCTGATCCGAGCCGTAGAGCTTGTCAGCCGCGAGTTCCGCGATGCACTGCCGGTGATCCATTGCCACGGCCTCCTAGCGTCCGTTGAAACGCGGCGGGCGTTTCCCGGTGAATGCCGCGACACCCTCAGCGTAGTCGGATGACCAGCCGAGCTCGCGCTGGAAATCGCGCTCGACATCGAGCTGCTCCTCAAGCGAATGCTGCCACGCGCCCTGGATCGCCTGGCGGGTGCGCACGAGCCCAAGCGTCGGCGCAATTGCGAGTTCCGCGGCGAGCGTGTCGACAGCAGCCGTGAAGTCCGCGTCATCCACGCAACGCCAGATCAGGCCCCAGTCCGCCGCCTGCTCTGCCTGCAGCTTGTCGCCGAGCATCGAGAGTCCGATGGCGCGCGCATCGCCCACCAGTCGCGGCAGCAACCAGGTCGCGCCGCTGTCTGGCACCAGCCCAAGGCGACAGAAGGCCTGGACGAAGGCGGCGGAGCGAGCCGCAATGACGATATCGCAGGCGAGTGCGATGCTGGCGCCCGCCCCCGCTGCCACTCCGTTGACCGCTGCGATCACCGGCATCGGCAGGTTGTGCAGCGCAAGCACCAGCGGCTTGTAGTTACGCTCGATTGAATCGCCCAGGTCCGCGCCCTTGGCACCCGGTGCGACTGCGCGGTCGCCGAGATCCTGACCGGCGCAGAAACCCCGCCCCGCACCGGTCAGAACCAGCACGCGCGCGCCGTCCGCGACCACCTGCGCGAGCGCGTGGCGGACTTCTTCGTGCATCGCGTCATTGAAGCTGTTGAGCCGGTCGGGCCGGTTCAGCGTCAGCCTGGCGATCTGATCCGCAAGCGAATAAAGGATCGAGGTGTAATTCATCTGTGCTCCGGCGGCCGCCGTC
>JANPCY010000517.1:0-3533 GCA_031431175.1 Steroidobacteraceae bacterium
ATCTTCTCGGTCTCGGGGCATGTCAGCCGCCCGGGTAACTACGAACTTGCCATGGGCATCCCGTTCCGCGAGCTGCTGGACATCTGCGGCGGCATGCGCGGTGGCCGCCGGCTCAAGGCCGTCATTCCGGGCGGCTCGTCCGTGCCGGTGTTGCCTGCCGCTTTGATCATGGACTGCACAATGGATTTCGATTCGCTGCGCAAGGCCGGCTCCGCGGTCGGTTCGGCGGGGGTCATCGTGATGGACGAGACCACCTGCATGGTGCAGGTGCTGGAGCGAATCTCGCGCTTCTATATGGCTGAGTCCTGCGGCCAGTGCACACCCTGTCGCGAAGGTACTGGCTGGCTTACCCGCATGTTGCGCCGCATTCTGGCCGGGGAGGGGCGCCTCTCAGACCTGGATCTCCTGGTGCAGGTTGCGAACCAGATCGAGGGCCACACGATTTGCGCACTCGGCGATGCGGCGGCCTGGCCGGTGCAGAGCTTCCTGCGCCATTTCCGTCATGAGTTCGAATACATGATCGAGCACGGTGGTCAGAGCGTCGTCAACGCGCAAGCAAAGGCCGTCGCGTGAGCGACGACCTGGTCAATATCGAGGTCGACGGCCGGCCCTTGCAGGCGCGCAAGGGACAAATGGTCATGCAGGTGACCGACGTTGCCGGCATTTACGTGCCGCGGTTCTGCTATCACGAGAAGCTGTCGATCGCGGCCAACTGCCGCATGTGCCTGGTTGAGATCGAGAAGGCGCCAAAACCGATGCCGGCCTGTGCGACGCCGGTTGCTGAAGGCATGAAGGTTTTCACGCGCTCGCCGCGTGCCATTGCCGCGCAGAAGGCGACGATGGAATTCCTGCTGATCAATCACCCGCTCGATTGCCCGATCTGCGACCAGGGCGGTGAATGCGAGCTGCAGGACCTGGCGCTTGGCTTTGGCAGTGCTTCGTCGCGCTTTGACGAGCGCAAGCGCGTCGTCAAGGACAAGGATCTCGGTCCATTGATCTCGACCGACATGACGCGTTGCATTCACTGCACGCGATGCGTGCGCTTCACGGCCGAGATCGCGGGTCTTCAGGAGCTTGGCGCCACCGGTCGCGGCGAGGACATGGAGATCGGCACCTGGATCGAGCGCAGTGTCGATCACGAACTATCCGGCAATGTGATCGACCTGTGCCCGGTCGGTGCCCTGAATTCAAAGCCTTTCCGGCACCGCGCGAGATCCTGGGAAATGACCGAGCACGCGCTCGTGTCGCCGCACGACGCCGTTGGCACGAATCTGTACGGTCATGTGCTGCGTGGCCGGCTGATGCGCGTCGTGCCGCGACCAAACGAGGACATCAATGAGACCTGGATCGCCGATCGCGACCGGTTCTCGTACGAAGGGATCTATTCTGCCGACCGCCTGCAAGCGCCGATGATGCGCGTCGAAGGCCGCTGGCGGGAGGTGTCCTGGGACCTGGCACTCGCGGCGACCGCCGCTGCCCTCAAGGCGGCCGCTCAGCGCGGTGCCAGAAGCGTCGGTTTTCTCGGCTCGCCGGGTTCCACGACCGAGGAGATGTTCCTGCTCGCGCGGCTCGCGCGCGGCATCGGTTCGCACAATGTCGACACCAGGCTGCGGCAGCAGGATTTCACCGACCAGGAACACGACCCGGCTTACCCAGGCCTCGGTCTTCCCCTGCGTGACCTCGAGACCCTGGACGCACTGCTGCTGGCCGGTTGTAATTTGCGCCAGGAGGCGCCGCTCATCGCCCATCGGGTGCGCAGGGCGGCGCTCGCTGGCGCGCACGTGAGCCTGCTAACGGTCTCGCCGCAGGAATGTCATTTTCCGGTGACCCGCCAGATCGTCGTAGGGGCAGCTGATCTTCTCGGCGAGTTTGCGGGGCTGCTGCAGGCCGCGGTCACACGCAGTGGCCGTCCGGCACCCGAATCCATCGCGGGGCTGGTGGCTTCCGGCTCTGCTTCGGACGCGCAGCGCGAGATTGCCAAAACTCTCGCCAAAGGGCGCGCTGTCATCCTGCTGGGTGGTGTCGCCATGCGTCACACGCGTTACGCGGATCTGCGCGCCGCTGCGGCTGCACTCGCAGGGCTGACCGGCGCGACGCTCGGTTACCTGCCGGATGGCGGCAATGCCGCCGGCGCCGCGCTCGCAGGCGCGTTGCCGCACCGGCTGCCTGGCGGCCGGCCGGATCCCCAGCCCGGCATGAATGTGCGCCAGATCCTCGAATCGCCGCTGGCCGCCTGCGTCCTGTTTGGCGGCATTGAGCCGGAGCACGACCTGGGAACAGGCGATGCGGCGGGGCGCCTGGCAGGCTGCCCGCAACTCATCGCGGTCACGCCGTTTGCGAGCGCCTCGTTGATGGGGAGCGCGCAGATCCTGCTGCCAATGGGCACATTTGCGGAGACCTCCGGCACCTTCGTCAATGTCGAAGGACGCTGGCAGGAGTTTCGCGGCTGCGCGCGTCCGGTCGGGGAGGCGCGACCTGGCTGGAAGATCTTGCGGGTGCTGGGCAATCTGCTGGACCTCGATGGCTTCGGGTACGAGAGTTCGACCGAAATCCAGGAAGAGCTCCGGCGCCAGATCGGCGATGTTGCCTTTGACGGCCGCTTCAACAGCCGGCGCGCGATCAATGTCGGCCGCGGCGGCACGACAAGCGAGCTTCCGATCTATGCGGTCGACGCCATCGTGCGTCGCGCGACACCCCTGCAAATGACGCTGGCCGGGCAGGCTGCGGTGGCCGTGGGCTGATGATATGGAGAAGCTCTTCGCAATGTGGAGCGCCATGCCGCTGGACCTGCAAGCGGTGATCATCGTGACGCTGCAGGTCGTCGCCGTGATGCTGACGATCATCATCGCGGTGGCATTGCTGACGCTGGCCGAGCGCAAGGTGATCGGCTACATGCAGCTGCGCCTGGGCCCGAATCGCGTCACCTTCCTCAATCTGAGGCTGCTGCGCGGTTGGGCCCAGCCGTTCGCCGACGTCGTCAAGCTGCTGCTCAAGGAAATCATCGTACCGGCTGCCGCGTCGCGCCTGCTGTTCCTGCTGGCGCCACTGATGGTGCTGGTCCCGGCACTCGCAGCCTGGGCCGTCATGCCGTTCTCGCCGGAGTTCGTGCTGGCCGACGTCAATGCCGGGCTGCTCTACGTGCTGGCGCTGACTTCGCTTGGCGTGTACGGCGTAATCCTGGCTGGCTGGGCCAGCAATTCCAAGTACGCTTTCCTCGGCGCGATGCGCTCGGCCGCGCAAATGGTCGCTTACGAGATCGCGATGGGCTTTGCGCTGGTCGGCGTGTTGATGGCAGCGGGAAGCCTCAATCTCGGCGAGATCGTGCGGACGCAGCAGGGCGGATTCGGCAGCTGGAACTGGTTCTGGTTGTTCCCGCTTTTCATCGTTTACTTCGTGTCAGGCCTTGCGGAAACCAATCGTGCTCCATTCGACGTCGCCGAGGGCGAGTCGGAAATTGTCGCGGGCTTCCACGTCGAGTATTCGGGTGCCGCATTCGCCTTACTGTTCGCGCTGCCCGAGTACGCGAATATGAT
>JANPCY010000518.1:0-5520 GCA_031431175.1 Steroidobacteraceae bacterium
GGCGGCTGGCTCGCAGACAATTTCATCGGCCAGCGCAAGGCAGTGATCATCGGTGGCCTCGTCATGGCGCTCGGCCAGTTTGCGCTGGCTTCGCCGCTTGGCACCATGGGCACGAGCCCGGCCTGGTCCCTTGATGCGCTCGGTATCGCGTTTCCCGAGACGGCGACCAGTGTCTACGTCGGGCTGTGCCTCATGGTCATCGGCAATGGCTTCTTCAAGCCGAACATCTCGACCATGGTCGGCGAACTCTACCAACAGGGCGATGCCCGCCGCGATGGTGCTTTCACGATCTTTTACATGGGCATCAATGTCGGCGCCTTCCTCGCGCCGCTCGTCTGCTCGACACTCGGCGAGGACCCCGCCTACGGCTGGCGCGTCGGCTTCCTGGCGGCCGGTATCGGCATGCTGCTCTCGGTGATCATCCAGCTCGCCTTTGCGCAGCGCTACATCGGCGACATCGGCCGCGAGCCCGCAGCAGCGAGATCGCTGAAACTGGCGGGCGGGACGAAGCAGCCGCTGACGCCAGATGAACGCGACCGGCTGCGTGTGATCTTCGTGATCTTCATCTTCGTCGTGATGTTCTGGGCGGCCTTCGAGCAGGCGGGCGGCCTGCTGAACCTGTTCGCCGACAAATACACCGACCGCGAGATCGGCAATTTCACCGTGCCGACCGGCTGGTTCCAGTCACTCAATCCGCTGTTCATCGTGCTGCTGGCTCCATTCTTCTCGATGTTGTGGAGCAAGCTCGGCGAGCGTGGCAAGAACCCGAAGACACCGGTCAAGATGTACATCGGCCTGTTGCAGGTCGCGCTCGGATTCATATTCCTGGTCGTCGCAGTGTTCGAGATGCAACGCACCGGCGACATGAAGTCCGGCATGATCTGGCTGATCCTCGGTTATCTTTTCCACACGGCCGGCGAGCTTTGCATCAGCCCGGTCGGGCTATCCATGATCACGAAGCTCGCGCCCCTGCGCCTGGGCTCGTTGATGATGGGTGTCTGGTTCATGATCAACTTCGTGGCCAACACGCTGGCGGGCTACATCGGGGCGTTCTCGGAGCACATGGGCGAGTATCCCTGGATGGTGTCGCTCGCGGCGGATGTCGGCGTGCGCGCCGCGCATGCCGGGCTGCTGGGCGTATTTGGCGGCCTGGCGCTTGCGCTCATTGGCTTCAGTCTCGTGCTGTGGGCAATTTCCGGTCGCATCGTTCACTGGATGCACGGAGCCGAGGGCAAGTGAAGGATTCCATGCTGCGCTACGCCTGCGTGCTATTTGTCGCCGGCGCGGTCGCCGGTTGCGGCGGCGAGAAGCCGAAGGAAAGCGCAGACGAATTCGTCGCGCGCGTGAACGCGGACCTGCAGAAGCTCGGCCACGAGAGTGCAATGGCGGGATTCGTGATGTTGACCTACATCACGCCAGACACCGAGACGCTCGCGGCCAAGGCTGAGGAACGGGTGCTCGAGTATCAGCCTCGCGCGGTCAAGGAATCGCGTATCTACGATGATCAGGAGATTTCGCCGTCCGCGCGACGCGCGATTAAGCGTCTGAAGCTGGGCGTGTCCGCGCCAGCGCCGGAAGATGCGGCCAGGCGCGAGGAGCTCACAGTCGTCAAGACACGCATGACCTCCATGTATGGTGCGGGCACGTGGTGCCCGGGCGGTCCGGACACCTGCCGCAACCTGGACCAGCTCTCCGATACGCTCGCGATAAGCCGCGACTGGGACAAGCAGCTCGAGGCCTGGACCGGCTGGCACACGATCTCGCGGCCGATGCGCAAGGATTATCAGCGCTTCGTCGAGCTCGCCAATGAAGGCGCAAAGGAGCTCGGCTTCGCCGACCTGGGCGAACTGTGGCGCTCGGGCTACGACATGACCCCGGCGGAATTCGAAGCCGAGACCGAGCGGCTCTGGACGCAGGTCAAACCGCTGTACGACGGACTGCATTGCTATGCGCGCGGCAGGCTGCAGAAGAAATACGGCAAGAACCGCGTGCCGGACGGCAAGCCGATACCCGCGCACCTGTTCGGCAACATGTGGGCCCAGCAGTGGAACAACATTTTCGACCTGCTGGAACCCTACCCCGGCGTTTCGAATCTCGATGTCACGGTGGCGCTCAAGAAGCAGGGATATGACGCGCAACGCATGGTGCGCTCAGCCGAGTCTTTCTATACGTCATTGGGCTTCCAGGAGTTGCCAAAATCTTTCTGGGAACGCTCGATGCTGACGCGGCCGCGTGATCGTGACGTGGTCTGCCATGCGACCGCCTTCAACATGGACACGCACGGCGACGTGCGCATCAAGCAGTGCATCCAGCCGACCGAAGAAGAGCTCTACACGATTTACCACGAACTGGGACACGCCTATTACTACCTGAGTTACGTCGACCAACCATTTCTGTTCCAGGATGGCGCGCACGACGGCTTCCACGAAGCCATCGGCGACACCATCAACCTGTCGATGACCGAGGGCTATCTCGCGAAAGTCGGCCTGCTGCCAGCGAAGACCAGAAGCAATCCCGAGGCGTTGATCAATCGCCAGATGAAGGTCGCCGCCGAAAAAATCGCCTTCCTGCCATTTGGCAAGATGATCGATCAGTGGCGCTGGGGCGTGTTCTCGGGCGCGATTCCACCCGAGAAGTACAACGAGGCCTGGTGGGATCTGCGCCGCAAGTACCAGGGCGTCGAGGCGCCGGTGGCGCGCAGCGAGGAAGACTTCGACCCGGGCGCCAAGTACCACATCCCTGGCAACTATCCCTACACGCGCTATTTCCTGTCGTTTGTGCTGCAGTTTCAGTTCCACAAGGCGCTTTGCGACGCCGCTGGTTTCAAAGGCCCACTGCACGAGTGCTCGATTTACGGCAGTGCAGAGGCAGGTCGCCTTTTCCGCAAGATGCTTGCGATGGGCGCGAGCCAGCCCTGGCAGGACGCCTTCGAAAGGCTGACCGGCACCCGGCAGATGGACGCCTCTGCGATCATCGATTACTTTCAGCCCCTGGTGGGCTGGCTCGAAGAACAAAACCGCGGCCGCAAGTGCGGCTGGTAAAGGAAAGGATTCCGAAATGAATTCCCCGGAAGCCGCACGGCAGCTGACCGCACGCGCGATCATCCTGTCCCTGATCCTGACGGTGCTGCTGGCGGCAGCAAATGCCTATCTCGGCCTGTTCGCCGGACTCACCGTTGCAACCGCAATCCCTGCGGCGGTCGTTTCCATGGGCGTGCTGCGCATGCTGGGCCGCTCGAGCATCCTCGAGAACAACATTGTCGCGACCGGCGCCTCCGCAGGCTCGGCGATCGCGGCCGGCACGATCTTCACGGTTCCCGCGCTCGTGATCATGGGCCACTGGACGCATTTCGAGTACTGGTGGGTGCTCGCAATCGCGGGCCTCGGCGGATTGCTCGGCGTGTTGTTCTCGGTGCCGCTGCGCCGCACGTTGATCCTCGACCAGAAACTGCAGTTCCCCGAAGGCGTTGCGACCGCAGAAGTGCTGAAGGTCGGCGAGAATCCCGGCCCAGGCGTCAAGGCGCTCGCGCTCGCGGCCGCGACTGGTGCCCTGTTCAAGTTCGTGCTTGCGGGTCTGAAGCTTTCTCCGGAATCCTTCTCGGTCTCGCGCTTCTTCGGCGAGCGGACCATCGGATTCTTCGGCATCAATCTTTCGCCCGCGCTGCTGGGCGTTGGTTACATCGTCGGATTCAATATCGGCACACTGATGCTCTCCGGTGGCGCGCTATCGTGGTGGGTGTTCATTCCGTTCTACAACACGTTCCTGTTTGATCAGGACCCGATTCTCGCCGCTGACCTCGTTGGCTTGTCTGCCGGTGATGCCGCCAACCTGATATGGAGCCGGCAGATCCGCTTTATCGGCGTCGGCGCCATGCTGATCGGCGGCCTGTGGTCGCTGTGGTCGCTGCGCAAATCGCTGCTCTCGGGAGTAAAAACCGGCATGTCGCTGCGCGACACGGGCCGTGCGGACCTGCCAGATACCGAGCGCGACCTGCCGATGAGCATGATCATGGGCGGAATTGTGCTCTTCGTGATACCGCTGTTCGCGCTGTACTACGTCGTCGTCGGCAGCCTCGGCATCGCACTGACCATGGCCGTGATCATGGTGATCGCGGGCTTTGTGTTCTCCTCCGTCAGCGGCTACATGGCGGGCCTCGTCGGCTCGTCGAACAACCCGGTTTCCGGCATCACGATTTCGACCATCCTGTTTGCATCCCTGATCCTGCTCGGCATCATGGGCAAGGGCTCCACGGTCGGGCCGGTCGCCGCGATCATGATCGGCGCTGTGATCTGCAACGCCGCCGCAATCGCCGGCGATAACCTGCAGGACCTGAAGGCCGGCCAGCTGGTCGGCGCCACTCCCTGGCGCCAGCAGGTGATGCTCGGCATCGGCGCGCTCGCAAGCGCGGCGGTCATGGCGCCGGTGCTGAATCTCCTGCTCGAGGCCTATGGCATCGGCACGCCGGCGCGCGAAGGTGTCACGGCGCTTGCCGCACCGCAGGCAATGCTGATGGCTTCGGTCGCGAGCGGCATTTTCGGCAATGGGCTGCCCTGGAACATGGTCGCAACCGGCGCGGTGGTCGGCGCGCTCGTGATCACGCTGGATGAATATCTGCGCCGCAAGGGCGCGAGCTGGCGCGCGCCTGTACTTGCAGTCGCTGTCGGCATCTACCTGCCGCTCGAACTTTCAACGCCGATTTTCGCGGGCGGCCTGGTCGCGGAACTTGCCACGCGCTGGCACACGCGCCGGAGCCCGAACGCTGATCCGGAATTGCTTAAGCAGAACGGTCTTCTGTTCTCGGCCGGCCTGATTGCGGGCGAAGCCATCGTCGGCGTATTGATAGCGATTCCGATCGTCGTGAGCGGAGACGCCGATGTGCTTGCGGTTGCGGCTTCCATGCAGCCCGGGCAGTGGGCCGGCATCGCGGCACTCGCCGTGTTTGGCTGGTGGCTGCACCGGGTGGCAACGCGCGGAGCAAACAAGTAATCCGCGCGCGCGGTAGTAAATGGTTAGTAAAGGGTTGCGTCCCCTTTATCTATCCCTATCCTTTTTCTTGAATGAACGAGTCTCAAGCACCGCGGACCAAGCTTGCGATTGCACTGGCGATCATCTACCTCGTCTGGGGATCGAGCTTCCTCGCAGGCAAGATCCTGGTGACCGACGAGCCACCGCTGGTTGCCGCAGGCCTGCGCTTCACCGCCGCGGGGCTGCTGTTGCTGGCCTTTGCCTGGTGGCATTCCGGCCCGCCGGTGTTCACGCGCATCGAGTTGTGGCATGTCCTTGCGATGAGTTTTCTGTCGGTGTTCTTCAGCAATGCCTGCCACATGATCGCGATGCAGTTTGTCCAGTCCAACACGGCCGCACTGTTGAAAGCGACACCAGCGCTCTGGATCGCCTGGCTCGGGACCTTCGGTCATCGTCGCAGCCAGCTGTCGGGCGCGGCGAAGCTCGGGCTGCTCGTGGGGCTCATCGGCGTGCTGATGGTGCTCGCGCCAAAGGCCGGATTTCACCTCGCCGGGC
>JANPCY010000519.1:0-12644 GCA_031431175.1 Steroidobacteraceae bacterium
GGTACCGGAATTTTCTGCGGGTGCGGGAGAAGGGAGCGAAAAGCTGATGTCACTGGTCGATCAGAATCGCCACGTCGCCGATACCCCCACGGTGCGCGGCGTAAACGTGTAGGCCTCGTACACGGTGTCGGCCGTGCAACAGCCGTTACCTGCCGTCCTGTTCAGGATCGGCCGCGAGTCCAGTGCATTGTTGACGAAGAACCTCAGATCGAGGTTTCTCCATCGCACATTGGCATGCAGGTTCAGCAGGTTTGTCGACGGCCACGGACCGGTGTCCGGATCGTAGAACGGCGACGCCGGGCTTTCCGCCAGCGTCGGCCCCGGATTGCCACCGCGGAAATAGTCTTCCGCCCGGACTTCGACAGTCACGCCGCGCGTCGCTGGAAACTCGTAGCCGATGGAAGCCGTCACTTTCCACGGCAGCCGTGCGCCCTGGACGGCGTCGCCTTCGTGGACAATCACGACCCCATCCGATTCGACAGCCTGCGTATAGCGAGCATCGATATAAGACATGTCAACACGGAAACTGACCCGCTCGGTGATTCGCGCCTGCGCCGACATCTCGAAGCCGTTGCTGGCGGCTTTGCCCCGCTGGAATCCAAAGAGGCACTCTTGCGCAACCACGTCCCGTTGCTCGTTATTCCAGCGCATGTGGAACACACTGGCCTCGAGATGCGCGCGTCCTCCGAACAGGTCGCTCTTGACACCGATCTCGTAGTCCCAGACCGTGTCGGGCGGAAACTCCCAGGGGGGTTCGCAGCCCGGCAGCAGCGGGACGACACCGCCGCTCCTGTACCCCTTGGCCGCCGCCAGATAGAACAAGCTCCCCCGGTCGGTGCGATACGAAACGTCGAACCGCGGCGTCACCGACGATTCGTCGGCTCGACCTTGAAAAATCGCGTTTGGTTTGGTGACGTAGTCGTAGCTGGCGCGCCCGATGCGCCATCCGGCGCTCACAGTTACACGCCGGCCGATTCTGCGGGAGAATTGCGCGTATCCCTCCAGCTGATCCTGATCGATAAGGGTCGTATCGTGTTCGGCCGGCGCAATATCGGTGAATCCTGCGACTGATCGCGTTTCGGTGTGCCAGTAAAGGGCGCCGACGAGCCACGTGAACGCCGCATCCAGATCGGCGGCCGTGAGCCGCACCTCCTGTGAAAATACTCTCTGTTTTCCGTCGACCCTGAATACGGTTGCGACGGGATAGGGACCAAAGGGGTCTTCGAAGCCCGAAGTCAAGTCGTTTAGATTGTTGCTGTTGCTGTTGAAAAGCGAGGTAATCGCGGCGAAATCCATCGCGTTGAAGGTTGCCGTCAGGTTGAGTGAAGCCAGATAGAAACTCGTGTCGAAAGGTTGCCGCACAAGGTTGGAATTCCTGAATTCACCGCGATCCGGGTCCGACAGGTGCATGAAGAATGACGCGGTATCCATCGGGATGACCGATTCGTAGGTCAACGTGGGCGTGATGCGCACCGAATCCGACGGCGCCCAGGTCAATCCGATCCGGGCGCTCTTGCTCACCGTCCGGTTGGCGTCCCGATCAACGAGTGTCGAGGTGAGTGGATCGATGCGATCGACAAAACCGCCCTCCGATCGATACCAGCCGCTGACACGCACCCCGAGGACATCGTCGATCACGGGACCGCCGGCGGCCACGCCGGCTTCGTAGCTCAAGTCACCATGCGCGGTCGTGGCCCATTCGGCGGATGCGTGACCGGAGAACGTGGTCAGGCTTGGCTGGTTCGGAATGAATCGAATCGCTCCACCCAGTGTGTTTTGCCCCAGCAGCATGCCTTGCGCCCCGCGCAATATCTCCACGCGATCCATATCGAATGTGGCGGGGAAAGTGCGGCCATAGGTGTCGTGCCACACCGCAGGCAGCAGCGTGTCATCAATGAAAATGCCGGTCGAGACGCCGTGCCTGCCGGTCACCCCCCGCAAGTCGAGACTCGTATAGACACTAGCTCCAATCTGCGCGCGCCAATCAAACCCCAGTCCCGGTGTCATGGCGCCGATTTCGGTCATTCCTTTTATGCCCGATGCCTCCATCGCTTCTTGCGACCAGACGAACATGCTGATCGGCACGTCGCTGGCCAGCTCTTCGCGACGCGTCGCGGTGACGAACACTTCTCCGAGCCCGACGGCCAGGCTGCCCGTGCGGTCATCAATGCCCGACGCGGCCCCGGACGCGGTTCTGGAGGACGTGCGGAGCGGATCTGCTGGCTCGGCGTAGATCCTGATTGTTCTTTCGTTCAGAAATTCGAACCGCAGCCCGGTGTTTTCGAGCAGGCGTGTCAGCGCGTCGGCGGGCGCCAGGCCGGGCGGCACGCGGGTCGACTGATGCGACCCAACGACTTCCGAAACGTAGACGAGCTGAAGACCAGTTTGTTTCGCAAATTCGGCGAGCGCCTGCGCCATTGGCTGCGCCACGATCGCTATTGCAGGCGTTGATTGCGCCGCGGCCATCGGCGCCACGATGCAGGCCCAGGATGCACAGAGCAGGAACGAAACGCGCACCGCCGCCATGGTGGATATCCGCCTTAGTCAGTCGCGCGCGCGCTCAGAGCCGCCATGTTGCCGACACCCCCACGGTGCGCGGCGTGAAGGTGTAGGCCGCGTCTACGCCATCGACATTGCAACAGCTGAAACTAAAGGTCCTGTTCAGGACGGGGCGCGAATCCAATGCGTTGTTGACGTATAGCCTGAGGTCCAGGTCTGTCCAGTGAACATTGACGTGCAGGTTCAGGAGATTCGTTGACGGGTTGTGGAAACGGTCGGCGACGTAGAAGGGCGACACGGGATTGTCCTCCAGGGACCGCCCCGGGTCGCCGCCGCGGAAATAGTCCTCCGCTCGGAGGTCGACGATCACGCCGCTCGTCACCGGAAATTCATAGCCGACGAATGCCGAAACATTCCAGGGCAGTCGAGCCCCCTGAACTGCGTCGCCATCGTGGACGATCACGACATCGTCGGATTCGACCGCTTGCGTGTAGTGAGCGTCGATGTACGACATCGCGACACCGGTGCTGAAGCGGTCGGTGAGCTGCGCCTGCACGGAGAGCTCGAAACCGTTACTGACAGCCTTGCCGCGCTGAAATCCAAAGAGGCACCCCATTTCAACCACGTTCCGTTGATCATTGTTCCAACGCATGTGGAAGACGCCCGATTCCAGATGAGCACGCCCTCCGAACAGGTCGCTCTTGGTGCCGATCTCGTAGTCCCAGACCGTGTCGGGCGGAAACTCAAAGGACGCGCAGCCGGGCGCGTAACCGCCGCTCCTGTACCCCTTAGCCGCCGTCAGATAAAACAGATGGCCGTCGTCACTGCGATAGGAAACGCCGAACCGCGGCGTAACTGACGTTTCGTCGGCTACAACTTGTGCGTTCGCCTCCGACTCGAAGGTGTAGTCGTAGCTCGCGCGTCCGACACGCCAACCGGCGCTCGCCGTCAGATGTTTCCCGAGCCTGCGGGAGAATTGCACGTAACCCTCGAGTTGATCCCGATTGAGATCGCCGCCGTCCGAACCGTACGTGGCCGCGGTCAAGTACAGGGCACCGGCGATCCAGCTAAACCTGGCCTCCGGATCGGCGGAAGCCAACCGTAACTCCTGTGAGAACATCCGTCCTGTACCGTAGAGCTTGATGATGATCGCGTCGTCGAGGGAATCTGGATAGTCGGGGTTCTCCGGGCTATCACAAACCTCCAGGCAGCTCAGGTCGTGCAGCGAATCTCCCTTGCCGTCCAAAAGCGAAGTGAAGGCGACGAAATCCATCCTGTCCGAGGTCACCGACAGCTTGAGTGATGCCAGATAGCCGCTGCTGGTGGCCGGCTCTTGAATGAGGTTCGAATTCCTGAATTCGCCGCGATCCGGGTCCGAGAGGTGCATGAAAAATGCCGAGGTATCGCGCACGTCGAGGAATTCATAATTCAACGTGGGCGTGATGCGTACCGAATCCGACGGCGCCCAGGTCAATCCGATCCGGGCGTTCTTGCTGATTACCCGATTGGCATCCCGATCGATGGTTGCGCCGGTGAACGGATTCATGCGATCGATGAACCCGCCCTCCGATCGATACCAACCGCTGGCCCGCACGCCGAGGACATTGTCGATGACCGGCCCCCCGGCCGCCACGCCGGCCTCGTAGCTCATGTCGCCATGTGCGGTCGTGGCCCATTCGGCTGATGCGTGGCCCGAGAACGTCGTCAGGCTCGGCTGGTTCGGAATGAATCGAATGGCGCCACCCAGTGTGCCCTGTCCCAACAGCATGCCCTGCGCCCCGCGCAATACCTCGACGCGTTCGAGATCGAATAGGGCTGGGAACGCACGGCCGTAGGTGTCGAAATACCCCGCAGGCAACAGCGTGTCATCGACAAATATACCCGTCGAAACGCCGTGCCTGCCCGTCACTCCGCGCATTTCGAGAGTCGTATAGACGCCGGCCCCGACATTTGAACGCCAATCGAATCCCAGCCCGGGAGTCATGGCGCCGATTTCCGTCATGCCCTTGATACCGGAGGCCTCCAGCGTTGCCTGCGTCCAGACAAACATGCTGATCGGCACGTCGCTAGCCAGTTCTTCGTGGCGCGTCGCGGTAACGAAGATCTCTTCAAGGCCGACGACCTGCCTGCCCGTGCGGTCATCAATGCCCGACGCGGCCCCGGACGTGGTTCTTGAGGAAGTGCGGAGCGGATCTGCCGGCTCCGCATAGATCCTGACCGTTCTTTCATTCAGAAATTCGAACTGCAGCCCGGTGTTCTCGAGCAGGCGTGTCAGCGCGTCGGAGGGCGACAGTCCGGGCGGCACGCTGGTCGACTGATGCGATCCAAGCACTTCCGAAACGTAGACCAGCTGAAGACCCGTATGGCTGGCAAATTCGGCGAGCGCCTGCGCCATTGGCTGCGCCACGATCGCTGTTGTGGGCGTGGATTGTGCTGCGGCCATCGGCGCCACGATGAAGGCCCAGGATGCGCAGAGCAGGAGCGAAATGCGCACGGCCGCCATAGACCATATCCGCTTTGCGTCCCGATTCAGTTCACGGCAGGACCTTTCCCTGGCTTCATCGACTTCGAACTCACGACGCGGATCTGGGTGGGTGTCCTTTCCACGCGGACGCCGTCGAGGGTTTCAAGAAACGCGGCAAACGAATCCGTGTCGTACGCGCCGAATACCCCGCTGACTGCCAATGCGCGCAGCGTCGCATCGTCAATCGTGAACTGGACGGTTCCATAACGGTTGAACTCGTCCGCAACTTCGCCCAACGGTCGACGCTCAAACACGATCTTGCGCTGCAACCACGCGACCGCCGCCTGCACGTCGACGCGTTCACTCTGCGCCGGCATGACCCCACCGTCAATCCGCAATTGATATCCCGCCTCGACGCGCCGGCGCGTTCCCGCGTACACGTCAACCTGTCCTTCGACGACGGTCACCACGGCAGTCTGGCCCGCCAGGTACACATCGAACTGCGTGCCGATGGCGACGATTTCGGAGTCGCCGGCCACGACCCGGAACTGGCGCGGGTCATCGTGCGCGACCTCGAAGAGCGCCTGACCACCTTCGATGCGCACGACCCGTTCGCCGCGGTCAAAGTTCACGGCAACGGCGGTATCAGTGTTCAGATGCAGCACGGTACCGTCCGGAAGGCGCTGTTGCGCCTGCTCGCCATGCGCCGTTCGATACGTCTGCACCAGATTTCCGGATTGGCCCGCGGTGGTCCACCAGAAGACGGACACCGCCAGGATTGCGACGGCAGCGGCAGCTACGCCAGCCAGTGACCATCGGCGCGGCACGGACACTCGCCGTGCGGCCGGTTCACGCCGGTACAGTGCGGGCACCGGCACGACATTGCCCGCCGCATCGGCACGTGCCAGTTCCAGCACCGACTCCAATGAAATATCCGGATCGTCCGCTGCCGCTGGCAGGTCGCGTGCGACGAGCGCGACGCCAAGGTATTCCTCGACGTGGATCGGAGATGCCTTCAGCCAGGCGATAAAAGCGCCGCGTTCCGCGTATTCTGGCAACGCGCCCTGATTCGCAATGAACCAGTCCGCAGCCTGGCGGGCCACGACCGCCCGAACCTGCTCCTCGGTTGAAGTCATGGTTTCATCCCATCGTTGCCATGCGGCACCGGCAATGCGCAAGTGCCTGCACAAGGTATTTCTTGACCATGTTTGAAGAAACGCCCAGGCGCACTCCGATTTCTTCGTATGAAAGCTCGTGCCGATAGCGCAGAGTTACGGCGGCGCGACACTTGGGCGACAGTTGGGCCAGCACGGTGCGCAGCCGCAACACGCGCCGGTTCGTGTCGAGCTGCCGGTCGTGCGTCGGAAGTTCACCAAGCAGTTCCTGAATGGAGGCGTCACCGACATCGATAGCGCCCGCCTGCCGCCGCTCCAGGACTGCGTGCTCCTTCACGAGATTGCTGGCCACCGTGTAGAGGTAAAGCTCGGGATTGCGGATCGCGTCGGTATCGCTCACCCGCAGCATACGGACATAGACCTCCTGCACCAGGTCCGGCGCATCCGACTTGCTCCTGATGCGGCGATAGAAGAACGCCTGCAGGGCACGGTGGTGCTCTGCAAACAGCCTTTCAACGAACCCCTTCTTTGGCTCAGCCATGAGCGAAAGACCATGCAGCGACGGATTCTACGGTCCCGGCGCCGGATTATCCGCCCGCGGCGGGATGGCGCGAAGATACTCGTAGATCGCACGCAGGTCACGACCAGACATCTTCGCGTAGACCGGCCACGGCATCACCTGCAGCAATGGCGGGAGCGGATCCCGCGGGCCGTCCGGATCGAGTCCGGTACGGATCACGTTCTTGAATTCCAAAAACGTCAGGCCGGCCGGACGACCCCACTGATCCGGCGTCAGGTTTGACGACATGAATGGCCCGAACAGCCGGCCGCCTGTGAGGTACTGCTCGGAGTTGATGACTTCGGGCTCGCCCCTGAACGGATCGCCACCCGGCATGAACGAAGGGTGCGTGTGGCAGTCGTTGCAGCCGCCCTGCGCATTGACGATGTAGCTGCCGAGCCCGACCAACTCACGGTTCCTGCCCCGCAGGTTCAGCGCTACGGGCGCGATCTCGTAGCCGATCCGGACGCGGGTGGCATTGGTGGTGCCGTCGCCAGAGTCATCGGCATGGCTGATGGATGAAGCGCTCAGGAGTCCTGTCGATACGGCGAGAATCGCCACGAGTTTGTACTTCATTCTGATATCCCCTCAGTAGTGTCCGGACGTCAAATGAACAGATTCACCTGGTTAGCGTATGCGTCGTCCCCACGGGAGCCCCTGCTTCGGCTCAGCCATGGGCAGGGGACCACGCAACACGAACCCTATTGAATATAGAGTCTCCAGCCGCTATTCCCGGTACCGCTGTTTTTTCGGAAGATCGAGCGTTACCTGAACTGGCACGTGGTCGCCACGGGTAGAATTCCCAGATGAAAGACGAGCTGCCGGACTCCGACGAGATCATCTCCGCCACCGTGATCCAGGCCGCCCTCCAGCGCCTGGCGCGGGAGATCACCGCCAGACTTTCCCACAGCAATCCGCTGGTCATCGCGGTGATGAATGGCGGCCTGGTGTTCGCGGGCCAGTTGCTGCCGCAGCTCGCGTTCCCGCTCGAGATCAGCTACGTGCACGTGCGCCGCTATGGCGCAGGCACGCAGGGTGGTGAGCTGGTCTGGATTGCCGGGCCGCAGGAGCCTGTCAAGGACCGCATCGTGTTGCTGCTCGACGACATCCTGGACGAAGGGCGCACGCTCGCGACGATTCGCACACGCCTCCTCGAGCAGGGTGCGGTTGAGGTGCTGACGGCGGCTTTCGCGTTGAAGGAGCGCGCCACCCCGGCCGCGATCGCGGCCGATTTCATCGGCGTGCGGGTGCCAGACCGGTTCGTGTTCGGATTTGGAATGGATATTTCAGGCCGCTGGCGCAACCTGCCAACGATCCGCGCGCTTTAATTCAGCCCTTCATGCCGCGCGGCTCGATCCAGCCCAGTTTCCAGGTCGCCCACAGCACGATGAAGAGCGTGATGGACAAGCCGATACGCCATGTCAAAGCCCGTACCATGCGCTTCGACTCGCCTTTGTAGTCGTGCACGAGGTGCAGCATCGCCGAGGCTAGGCTCAGGATGATCGCGAAGAAGATGACCAAAACCAGCCACTTGATCCACGGCATGGAAAGCCCCGGCGCTTGTTCGGATGCCCAAGTATAGCTTGGTGCTGCGCCCTATCGCGACGGTTGCGACGGCGGCCGCAGTGCTGCTGTTCGTGGCACTCGGCAACTGGCAGCTTGGGCGCGCCGCTGAAAAGCGCGTCCTCGATGAGGAATTCTCCCGCGCGGAAGCGGCGCTTCCGCTCCCGCCCGCCTCCATTGCCGTGCCTCGCTACCAGCGCGTCACGGCGAATGGCAGCTATGACACCGATCATCAGTTCCTGCTCGACAATATGAGCGAATCTGGCAACACCGGGGTCCATGTGCTGACGCCGCTCCTGCTGTCGGATGGCAATGCGGTACTCGTCGATCGCGGCTGGGTGCCGTTCGGCACCACCCGCGATTCCCTGCCCGATGTCGCCGTCCCTGCGACACCGCGCACGGTCGCCGGGCGCCTGGACCAGTTGCCACGTCCTTCGATCCGGCTGAAGGCTGCGCCCGCCGACGGCTGGCCCCGCCTGGCCAGCTTCCCGGAAATGAAGGAGCTTGCAAGTCAGCTCGGGCGCGAGCTGCATTCGCGGCTGCTCCTGCTCGATCCGCGGGAAGCCGACGGCTATCTGCGCAATTGGCAGGTCCCGGGCACGACCTACGTGCGCCACCTCGGCTATGCGATTCAGTGGTTTGCATTCGCGGCCACGGCCGTCGCAATCTGGTTGGCGCTCAGCTTGCGCCGCGAGAGGGAAGCCAGATGACCGATGCTGCCACGAGACGCAGGGCCGGTCGCCGCACTTTCCTGATGCTCGCTTCGCTGTTTCTCGTGCCATTCGCGGTGGCCATCTGGCTCTATTACTCGTCCGCATGGCGCCCGCCTGGCGCCGCTCACGGCGAACTCATCGATCCGCCGCGACTGCTGCCAGCCATCGCCCTGACCCTGCCGGATGGCGGAATGGCATCGCCCGAAGTGCTGCGCGGCGCCTGGTCCCTAGTCTATCTCGGCGACAGTTCCTGCGCCGAGGGCTGCACGAAAACGCTCGCAGAACTCGCTCACGTAAGGCTCGCGCTGGACAAGGACGCGCTGCGCGTGCAACGGGTGCTGCTGCATGCGGGCGAATGCTGCGCCTCGGGATTCCCCGGGCCGGGCGATGAGGATCTGCTCGTACTTGGCGCCACGGGTGCCGAGGGCAAGGCCTTTCTTGCGCTCTTTCCGCGCGCGCCCTTTGGCGTTGCCTCAGTTTATGTCGTCGATCCGCTCGGAAACCTCATGATGCGCCATACGGCAACCGGCGGCGCGCAGGAGCTCCTCAAGGATCTCGAGCGACTGCTGCGCCTGTCGAGTATCGGTTAGAGTTCGCGCATGAGTCCGAAGCTCAGGTGGTTTCGCCGCGCCGCGTTGGTCGCGACCTTCCTGTGCGCGATCGTGGTCGTGGTCGGCGCCTGGGTGCGCCTGACCAATGCGGGTCTCGGCTGCCCGGACTGGCCCGGTTGCTACGGCCAGGTGCATCCATCGCAGGTGGCCGAAATTGCCGGCGATGTCAGCGCCTATCAGAAAGCGCTCAACGAGATGGTGCACCGCTACATCGTGGGTGCGCTCGGACTTATGATCCTGGGACTCGCGGCATTCTCGGTCTGGAATCGCCGTGACCCGGCGCAACCGCGCGTATTGCCCCTGCTCATCGTGGTACTTGTCGTGCTGCAGGCACTGCTCGGCATGTGGACCGTAACGCTCTTGCTGAAACCACTGATCGTGACGCTGCACTTGCTGGGTGGCCTCGCGACGCTTTCGCTGTTGTGGTGGCTGGCGCTCACGCCGGAGCGGCGCGAGTTGAAAGCGGCGGAACGACCAGTACGCAATCTCGCGATCGTGGCAATGGTCGTCGTGAGCCTGCAGGTTTCACTCGGCGGCTGGACCAGCACGAATTACGCGGCCGCAGCGTGCGCAGAATTCCCGGCCTGCCATGGGCGCTGGTGGCCCGACATGGATTTCGCTAACGCTTTTGTGTTGTGGCGGGGGCTCGGCATCGATTACGAGGGCGGCGTGCTCGACGCGCCCGCGCGCGTCGCCATTCATTATTCACACCGGCTGGGCGCTTACCTGACGGCGCTGGTGCTGCTGCTGCTCGTCACGGGGGTCTGGCGGCGCGGCCAGACTATTCTTACGCGCGCGGCCGGGACCGCCGTGATGGTCGCGCTGATACTGCAAATCATGATTGGCATGAATCTCATCTGGCAGGGCTGGCCACTCTGGCTCGGCACCCTGCACAACGCCGGTGCCGCAGCAGTCGTACTCGCGATGGTGGCGCTGCTACGCTCCCTCGCCCCGCGCCCCGAGGGCGGCCAGATCCGCGTCAGGCCCCGATGAACACCAGGGAACACAGCGCGACCAGCGCGGCAACCTCCGCCATCCGGGCCAAAGCGCGCGATTACCTCGAACTGACAAAGCCCAAGGTCGTTTCGCTGATCATGTTCACAGCGATCGTCGGCATGTTCCTCGCGGTCCCGGGGTTCCCGCCCGCCGGCGCGCTGGTCTGGGGCACGATCGGCATCGCGCTCGCAGCATCCTCGGCCGCCGCAATCAATCACGTGCTCGATCGGCGCATCGACGCAGAAATGGCGCGCACGCGCCAACGCCCACTACCGCGCGGCACAGTGTCCGAGGCTTATGCGCTGGCCTTCGCTTTTGTGCTCGGCGCAGGCTCTATGCTGATCCTGGCGCTACTCGTCAACGCGCTGACGGCGATCCTGACTTTCTTCTCGCTGATCGGCTACGCGGTTGTTTACACAGTGTGGCTCAAGCGCGCGACGCCGCAGAACATCGTGATCGGCGGGGCTGCCGGTGCGGCACCGCCTGTACTGGGCTGGACCGCCGTCACGGGGGAGATACACTCCGACGCGCTGCTGCTGTTCCTGATCATCTTCGCGTGGACACCGCCGCATTTCTGGGCGCTTGCAATCGCGCGGCGTGACGAGTACGCGCGTGTCGGTATTCCGATGCTGCCGGTCACGCACGGCGTCGAATACACCAAGCTCTTCATCTGGTACTACACCATTCTGCTCACGGTTATTACGATCATGCCGTGGCTGACCGGCATGGCTGGCCTCCCTTATCTCGCGACGGCGCTGCTGCTCGACGGCATATTCCTGCGCTATGCCTGGACATTGCGCGTATCCGATCGCGCCGACCTGCCGATGCGCACTTTCCGTTATTCGATCAATTACCTGGCGCTGCTGTTCGCAGTGCTGCTGATCGATCACTACCTGCCGCGCAGCTTAACCTGAGTCACTGGCGCAAAGCGTGATCAATCGCTTCGCGAATCGAATGCGCAGACTGCGCCGCGAGGCGCAGTTCAAGAAGATCCTGTTTACTGTCGAAGAGGCGCGCCCCGGCCGCGTTCTAACGGCGCGGGCCACTTTCGTGTTCGCGCTGCCTGCATTCGTGTTGGCCGCGCTATGGCTGGAACGGGACGGAATCCGCGACCAGATTGACGTCGGGTTATCGTTCATCGACTTGCTGTACTTCGTGCTCGCGCTGGACCCGGCCGCGCCGTAGCGCCGACGGATTTTTCGGCTCCTGTAAGATGCCCGTATGGGCCTGGATTTTCTCAGACTGATCGACTGGCACGCGATCGCGGTTCTGACGATCACCCTCGGCACATTCTGACTGTTCGCGAAGGAACAGCTGCTGGTGCAGAGCACGGCGCTGCTTGCAGCTGCTGGCCCTGATGCTACTGTTCGGCGTGTTTCCCTACGAAACTGCTGGTGGTCGGCATCGCCGAGAAACAGGGCCTGCCGGCCTTTGGCCTGTTCGATGATGATCACCCTGCTGATGCTGTTGATGGCTGTGGTTACCAATTTCGTCTCGAACAACGCGGCGGCGATCATCGGCACCCCGGTCGCGATCGCGATGGCGACGACCCTTGGCGCGGATCCGCGGCCATTCGTGCTGGCGGTGCTGATGTGGATCACGCTGACCTGGCTGCTGGCAAGAAAATACGGCCTGCTCTGAACTCCGTCAGGGCGGGGCCTGTGTGCTCGCCGCGGATTCCGGAACCTCATCCACCGGCTGCTCCTGCGCAAGTCGCCGGCCGGCCAGAGGCAGATGGAATCCGTTATTCGCCTTACGGCCAGTGGCGCGCTATGGTTCCCGCGGGAGGCAGGCCAACATGAATGAACTATGGGAATCCGCGACCGGGTTCTATACGCAGGAACTGGCGCGCCTGCAGCAGCCCGGCCAATGGTGGCAGATCAGCGTCGTCCTGCTGGCCATTGCATTTTCGTGGCTGGCGGCCCGCGCACTGCGAAAATACTTCGAAAGCACGAGCAAGGCCGGACCCGATTCCCCGCTTGAAATCGTTGCCACGCTGAGCAACCGGATCGCGTTTCTGGTGTTGCTGGGACTAGCCACTGTTGCGGCGGCTGCGGTGTTGGAACGCATCGAGCTGCCGCACGGAATCGCGTCGATCATCGCAATACTCGCGCTCGTGCTCGC
>JANPCY010000520.1:0-1717 GCA_031431175.1 Steroidobacteraceae bacterium
CGCCGGCCATCAGGATCGATGACGCGTGTCGCCGCGCGCCCGATCATCATCGCCAGTGCGCGTTCGCAGATTCCGAGCCAGCGCATGCAGTGATGGATCCGCCCGGGCCCGAGCCGCGATTGTGCGAGCCGGAAGCCAGCGCCGCGCGGGCCCAGCAGTTGGTCGGCCGGGATGCGGCAATTCTCAAACGCGATCTCGCCGTGCGAGAAAAGGTCGGTGCCGGAATTCCCCATGACCGGCGTGTTGCACAGCAGGCGATAGCCCGCGCTGTCGGTCGGCACGAGGAACATGCTGGCCTGTTCATGCGGCGGCCGGTCGGGGTCGGTTACCGCCATGACGATGCAGACGCTGGCGCCGTCGGCGCCGGTTGTGAACCACTTGCGGCCGTTCAGGACCCAGGCGTCGCCTTCGAGCGTCGCGCGCGTTTCAAGCATCAGCGGATTGGCGCCGCTGTTGTCCCGCTCGGTCATGCCGAAGCAGCTTCGTATCTCGCCCGCAACCAGCGGTTCGAGCCAGCGCCGCTTCTGCGCGGGGCTGCCGAATTCATGCAGCAGCTCGACATTGCCGGCATCAGGAGCATTGCAGCCGAACACATAGTGCGCGAATGGACAGCGCCCGAGCGCCTCCGAGATCAGCCCATGCGTGATCAGGTCGAGACCGAGCCCGCCATGCTCGTGCGGATATATCGGCCCCCAGAGACCGAGCTTCTTGACCTCCGCTCGCTTGACGCGCAGCACCGGCAGCAACGGACCGAGGCCGGATTGCAGGAACGCAGCCTCGAGTGGAATCAGTTCGCGATCCACGTATTCGCGAACCCGGTGCACGATTAACTGCTTGGTCGGCTCGAGCTGGAAATCCATGCGCGGGATCCCCCGGATCAGCGGTGCGTGATCAAGTGCGTGAACGCCGGCTGCTCCAGGTGGCTCACCGAGTTCAGTGATTCGATCGTGACTGTCTCGCCGTCGAACAGCAAGCTGCTGACGCCCGAGTTGAAGAATGTCAGCTTGAGGCGCAACAGGTCCCAGTCAGCGAGGCCGAGCGCCGGTTGCACGGCCGCGGCCAGTGATCCGGCGGAACCAAACAGGACAATATCGCGACCGCGACCGGCATCGCGCAGGAGTGCTGCGAGTGCCGCCGCGCAGCGGTCGCGAAATATCGGAAAGGGTTCGACTTCGCGCAGCTCGCCGGCCGCCCAGGCCTTGAGGGCCCCCGACAGCCGCCGGTGAAATGCGCGAGGATCCTCGCTGGCATCGGGCCACGAGCCCACGCCCTGATGCGCGAGCAGCAGCGATCGATGATCGTATTCCTCGATGCCTGGCAATGACTGCACGGGAAGGGGACTACCGCCCGCTTCGGCCGTTGCAAGCACAAAGGCCTCAGCCGATTCGCGCTGGCGCCTGAGCGTGCCGGAGTAAACCAGATCGACGCGGCGCCCGATCGCGCGCCAATGCCGCGCCAGTTGCCGGCATTGTGCGATGCCGGTCTCCGTCAGCCGGTCGTAGTCCTCGGAACCGAAGGCCGCCTGCCCATGGCGCACCAGGTAGGCGCGGCCCATTCAGGCCAGCCAACCGCCATCCACCATCAGGCAGCTGCCGGTCGTGAACGAGGCCGCATCTGAAACGAGATAAAGCGCCGCGCCCGCGATCTCATCGGGCTGGGCGATGCGCCCGAGCGGTGTCAGGCTTTCGGCAAATGCACGCCGCTTCGGGTCGCTGTG
>JANPCY010000521.1:0-2657 GCA_031431175.1 Steroidobacteraceae bacterium
TGATCAGCTTTCGCGAATAGGTCTGGCCCGGCTGCACCACCAGCAGCCGGCGCAATTCGGCTTCCGGGACCTTCATCGTGCCGGCAAGCTTCACCTCGCCGACCTTGTAGACCTCGCCCTCATGGACATTGATCGTGATGAAAATATCGTCTTTCTCGGGCGCGATCGCGACCTGCGTGGACCCGACCTCGAAATTTGCGTAGCCGCGGTCCTGGTACCAGGACAACAGCGTCTCGAGATCACCCTCCAGGGACTCGCGTGAATAGCGGTCGTCCTGCCTGTACCAGGACAGCCATCCCGGCGTCTGGAGTTTGAATTCCTCGAGCAGCGCCTCGTCGTCATAGACACTATTGCCGACGATGTTGATCTGGCGGATGCGCGCGCGCTTGCCTTCGACGACCTCGATCTTGATCTTGACCTTGTTGCCCGGCACCTCTTCGACCTTTGAATCAATTCGGACCGCGTACTTGCCGCGGCTGAAGTACTGGTCGGTCAGGTAGCCCTGGACCTCCTCCAGCACGGAGCGGTCAAAGGTCTTGCCTGTGGCAAGACCCACTGAGCGCAGCGATTTCTGCAGATCTTCGGTCTTGATGTCCTTGTTGCCAGTGATCTCGAAACTCTCGATCGAAGGACGTTCGTAAACGACCACGACGAGCGTCGCGCCGTCGCGGCGCAACTCGATGTCGCGGAAGAATCCGGTCGCGAAGAGTGCGCGGATCGCCTCCTGCAACCGGCGCTGGTCGAGACGGTCGCCGATGTTGACCGGCAGGTAGTTGTAAATCGTGCCTTCCGATATGCGCTGCAGGCCCTCGACCCGGATGTTGCCCACAACAAAATCGGCGCCGACGCTCTGCCCGAGTGCCACGGGGGCATATGCCAGCAGAATGGCGCTGATGTGCCGTCTTAGCATTTCGCCAGGATTCCTTGCCTGATCAGCCGAGGAGCCGCGTGATGTCGTTGTAGAACGCGAAGCCCATCAGCAACATCAACAACGCGATGCCCAGTTTCTGGCCCAGCACCTGCACCTGCATCGGCAGCGGGCCGCCCCTGGCCATTTCGACCAGCTGGTACATGATCTGGCCGCCGTCCAGCACCGGTATCGGCAGCAGGTTCAGCACCGCGAGCGAGATTGAAACCAGCGCCAGGAAACCGAGATAATAATTGAAGCCCTCGTTCGCCGTCAGTCCGGCGTATTGCGCGATATTGATGGGTCCTGAAATGTTCTTGGCCGAGACGCGACCGGTTACCATGTGCCACAGGAACCGCACGGTCAGGGCGCTCATTTCCCAGGTTTCGCGCAGCGCCGGTGCGAAGGCCGCGAATACGCCATGACGCTCAACGGTCTGCATCGATACCGGGAACGCGGGCATGGCTCTGGCGTCCACGCCAAGGCCAATCTGTCCGATGGACTTGCCATCTTCTACGACCAGCTTCGGCACCAGCGTGAATGAAACCCGGGACCCGCCGCGCAGTCCGCTGAGCTGCGTGCTCATCCCGGGGCGTGCCCGTATCTCCGCAACGAAGGCCGGGAAGTCCGCGACCGGCCGGCCCTCTACTTCGACAATCTGGTCACCGAGCGTGATTCCAGCCTGCTCAGCCGGATCACCGCTGGTCAGCAGTCCGACCACGACCGGCTGCGGGGGAAACCAGAACGAGAGTCCCAGGCCGCGCAGCAGGATTCCCGGCTCGGTCAGCGCGCGCCGCTCGCCTGCCGGGACGACGATTTCCAGTTCCCGCTCGCCGCCGTCACGCCCGCGCACCGAAAGCAGCACGCGGCCGCTGTCCACCACTTCTTCCAGGATGCCAAGTACTGCCGCCTGGCGCGTTGCGGTCGGGCGACCGGCAACACGGATCAGTTCGTCGTCCGGTCGCAGGTCCGCCGCGGCCGCATACGAATCCGTGGCCACTGCGCCGATCACCGGCTTGAGCCCCGGAACTCCGTAAATGAACAGGAGCCAGTACGCCGCAATTGCAAACAGGAAATTTGCGCCGGGACCCGCCAGCAGCACGAGGATGCGCGCGAGCGGTGGCCGGCGGTTGAATGCCCGATGTTCCTCGCCGGGTGGCAGCGGGCCTTCGCGTTCATCGAGCAGGCGCACATAGCCGCCCAAGGGAATCGCCGCCAGCACGTACTCGATCTGGTCCGCATCGCGACCGACGCGCCGCAGGATGGGCTTGCCGAAGCCGATCGAAAAGCGCAACACCTTGAATCCGAGCCGGCGCGCGACCCAGTAATGGCCGAACTCGTGCACCGCGACCAGCACACCGATCGTGACGATAAAAGCCAGCAAAGAGGTCACGCCGAAGTTCATGCGCCGGCCGCCAGGCGTATGAAAAGCGCAGCACCCGCCCGATCGCGGGCCCAGGAATCAGCGGCCAGCGCGTCCTCCAAGCTTCGAACCGGCCCGACCTGATGCTGTTGCAACACGCTGTCAATGACCGCCGCGATATCGTCAAAGTTCAGACTCCGCTCGAGAAAGGCCGCGACGGCCACCTCGTTGGCGGCATTCACGACGGCCGGCGCCGTGCCGCCGGCGCGGGCAGCTTGGATTGCCAGCCCGAGGCAGGGAAATCGTTCCAGATCAGGGGCTTCGAAAGACAATTGCGCAACCTGCACGAGGTCCAGCACTTGTACACCGGATGCGATCCGGTCCGGC
>JANPCY010000522.1:0-7892 GCA_031431175.1 Steroidobacteraceae bacterium
CAGGAGCCGGCGCAGATCGCCCGACGGATCCTGCATGTCCGGCTCCTGCACCTCCACATAGTGCAGGCGGATCACGGGATTGAGCTCGAATTCGCGGGTGTCGGCATCCTTGCGCACGACCTGCCGGTGCACCTGGCTGCTGGATGGCACGTCGACGACCACATCACCCTGCACCCGTGTCGAACAGGACAACCGATGACCGGCCGGAAGCCCCTGCTTGCTGGCGTAGCGCAGCTCAATCTCGCCGACCGGCGACACGCTGTGCGCGCCGGAGCGCACGCCGTGCTTGGCGAACTCGCCTTCGGCAATCAGGACCTGGCAGCGTCCGCACAGCCCGCGCCCGCCGCAGACCGAATCGATGTCGACGCCGAGTGCGCGCGCCGCCTGCAACAGCGGGGTACCGAGCGGGAAGCGTCCGCGCTTGCCGGAGGGTGTGAAGACGACGAGTGGGCCAGTTTCGGTCATGGGCTGCCGTTAATGCACGAGTCCCGCTACGCGCGAGGCCTCCGGCCCCCTTCACGGCGGCCGCGGCCTGCCTCTCCCTGGGGCCCTGGCAGCGGCTCCTCGCGGAATCTCCTGATCCAGCGCGCGCAATCCGGGTCGTGCCCCATCATGACGTCCGCGCCCATGCAGGCGCGCACCGTTTCCACGTGCAGCGGATTTGTTATCGCCGACGTCAGGCCCGACGCGATCGCCATGGTAAGAAACGCGCTGTTGATGCCATCGCGATTCGGCAAGCCAAAGCTGATGTTCGACGCGCCGCAGGTCGTATTGACCTTCAACTCATCGCGCAAGCGCCGCACGAGCCGCATCACCTGGACGCCGCACCGGTTGATGGCGCCGATCGGCATCACCAGCGGGTCGACGACCACGTCGCTGGCCGGGATCCCATAGTCAGCCGCGCGGTGCACGATTTTCCTGGCCACCGCGAAGCGCACGTCCGGATCCTCAGAAATGCCGGTTTCGTCGTTCGAGATTGCGATGACGGCAGCGCCATACTTCTTGATCAGTGGCAGCACCTGTTCGAGGCGCTCTTCTTCGCCGGTGACCGAATTGACCAGTGCCTTGCCTTTGTAAACCGCAAGCCCGGCCTCGAGTGCCGCAACGATGGAGGAATCGATGGACAACGGCAGGTCGGTGATCAACTGCACGAGCTGAATGGCCTTCGCCAGGATAGCTGGCTCGTCGGCGAGCGGAATGCCGGCATTGACGTCGAGCATGTGCGCGCCTGCCGCGACCTGCGCGAGCGTATCTGACTCGACGCGGCTGAAATCGCCGGCCGCCATCTCTGCCGCGAGAAGCTTTCGTCCGGTGGGATTGATGCGCTCGCCGATGATGACGAATGGCCGCTCGAATCCGATGACGACTTCGCGGGTTGCGGAACTGATGACGGTATCGGTCATGAAACTGCCTTCAAAAGCGGGTGGAGATTCACAGGCACGGTCTCAAGACCGCGATACATGGCTGCCAGCTCAGCCAGCGGGCTGCGGCACTGGAGGCGCCTGCCCCTTGGCAAAGCCCTTGGCGCGAATCAGGCGCTCGAGGTCTTCGTCGCTGTATTTTGCCTCGATGCGGCTCGCCTCGGCGGCGGCCTCATCATGAATGTCGTCACTGCAGGGAGTGGCTCCGCTGCGACGCCATTCCTCGAGATACGCATCGGAGCTGCCCTTGCCGGCGCGCATGGCTGCACGGTCGACGGCTTCCTGGAACCTGGCGGAAAGAATCACCTTGGCGGTTTCGCGGCCGCGCCTGACCACCACTTGCGCAGGTATGTCGCGCCAGTAGATCAGCGTCAGGCTTGCCATTGCACGGTCTGCGGGCGATCGGCAAATGCGGCCAGGTCCTGCTCCAGGCCACCATAGCCGGTGGATTGAAACCGGTATTCGAGCCCAAGCCGCACCGCAATCGCCTGCGCCTCGGCTGTCGATTCCGCTTTCGGCGCCTGAGCCAGATAGACGAGCCGCCGGTAATTTCCGAAATAGACCGGCAGCAGGTCCGGATGCCGATCGATGCCGAGCCCGCGAATGACCAGCCGTTCGAAGTGGCGCAGCAGGAAATCGGTGAGATAAAACGTGCCCGGCTCCGCTTCCGCCAGCGCCGCGAATACGGCTGGCGTGGCGAAGAACTCGTAGCAGTGCACGCCCGCGATCCGCTCGACGCCTTCTTCGCGCAGCACAGCATCGAGGGCGCCGCCCGTGCCGCAGTCGCCGTAGGCCACGAAGATGTCGGCATATTCATCGCGATGCGCACGGATCTTTTCCCGTACCGCGCCTGCAATGCGTTCCGGCCGATTGTGCAGTTCCGGCGGCAGGCAGATTACGTCGAGCGCAGTCCAGCCATTGGCGCGGCGAAGCGCGGCGATTTCGCGCGCCAGCGCACCACAGGCAATGACTAGTTTTCTGGCCGGCGTATCCACAGCAGCAACAGCCCTCTCAATTCGCTCGCGCAGCGGCGCGGCGCGCGGCGATGAGTTTCTTCGCCGTTTCAACCGCAATCGCGGCATCGCGGCAATAGGCGTCCGCCCCGACGGCCCTGCCGAATTCCTCGTTGAGCGGCGCCCCTCCGACCAGCACGATGTACTTGTCGCGCAGGTTCTTTTCCTTCAGCGTGTCGATCACGACCTTCATGTAGGGCATCGTCGTCGTCAGCAGCGCCGACATGCCCAGGAAATCGGGCTGGTGTTGCTCGAGCGCTGCGAGGTATTTTTCGACCGCGTTATTGATGCCGAGGTCGATGACTTCGAAGCCGGCGCCCTCAAGCATCATGCCTACAAGATTCTTGCCGATGTCATGGATGTCGCCCTTGACGGTGCCGATCACGATTTTGCCGATCGGTTCGACACCGGTCTCGGCGAGCAGGGGACGCAGGATTGCCATCCCGCCCTTCATGGCGTTTGCGGCCAGCAGGACCTCGGGTACGAACAGGATGCCGTCGCGAAAGTCGATGCCGACGATGCGCATGCCTTCCACCAGCGCATCGTTGAGTACGCGGTCCGGCGACCAGCCGCGCTCGAGGAAAATGTGGGTAGCCTCTTCGACCTCGTTCTTCAGGCCGTTGTACAGGTCGTCATGCACTTGTTCAGCGAGTTCCGCATCATCGAGCGTGCGCAGATCAAACTCGCCTTCGGTTGGTTCAGGCATTTACGCCATCTCCGTGCGTTGCTGGTGACAGGATGTTAAGCGCCGGGCCGTTTCCGGACTGGCCGCTTCGCGACAAGGACTTGTCCACAGACGACATGTGACAGGAGAATTGGGACGCTGGTTCGCGCGCCGTGGAGGGCACCATCATGCCTGGCGCATCTCACCTGGCCCCGGCGCCGGCGTGGATTTCTGAATCAGGCGCTCCGCGCTCGGCGGATGGCCGAACTGGTTGCGATAGCACCTGGAGAAATGCGGTGGCGACTTGAATCCGCAGGACGTGGTGACGTCCATGATCGGCATCGCGGTTTGCAGCAGCAGCTCACGAGCCCGCCGCAGGCGCATCTCGAGGTAATACCGCTTCGGCACGCAATCCAGGTGCCGCTTGAACAGCCGCTCGATTTGCCTTCTCGATAGCCCGGTGGCGCGTGCGATCCGGTCCAGTGACAGCGGTTTTTCGATGTGCTCCTCCATCAGCTGTGCCACCTTGATCATGCTGCGTTGTGACGCACCGATCTGCGCTCGCAACGGAATGTACTGACGATCCTGGGCGCTGCGCACGCGTTCGAGCACGAACTGTTCGGACACCAGTTGCGAAATGCGCAGGCCAAGCTTTAGCTGAATCAGGTTGAGCATCAAGTCCAGGGGCGCCGTTCCACCGGAACAGGTATAGCGCTCACGATCGATGCTGAAAACCTGATCGTTGAGTTGTACTCGCGGAAACTCCTCGCGCAGTGCGGACAGGTTCTCCCAGTGGATGGTGGCGCGATAATTGTCGAGCAGTCCGGCGCGTGCCAGCGCATAACCACCGGTGCACAGCGCCCCAAGTGCAACCCTGCGCTCCGCCAGGCGGCGCAGCGCAGTCAGCAACGGCGCGGTCACCGCATCGCGGACGTTGATTCCGCCGCATACGAACAGGATGTCCGCCTTACCCAGCTTGTCGAGGGCAATAGTCGGCGCGAGATCGAGGCCATTGCTCGCGAGCACCGGACGGCCATCCAGGCTGACGATCGACCATTCGTAAACGACCTGGCCCACGACCCGATTCGCCATGCGCAAGGGCTCGACCGCATTCGATACCGCGATCAGCGAGTAATTCTGCAAGGTCAGGAAGGCGTACCTGCTCTTTGGCAGGGCAACAGCTGGATCCACGCTATCACCGGGGTTCCGCATGGTGGTTTCAGTATGCCACCTGTGCCGACGCGGATGTCTGATTCCGACATCCAATTGTCGCATTTGGGGCTGCCGGCGGCGCGCCAGCGGCTACACTGCCCGGGGCGAAATGCGGGAGCCGGCTGCAGATGAAAACTCATGCGCGGGTGGTCGTGATCGGTGGCGGTGTGGTCGGCGTCAGCACCCTTTATCACCTGGCGCAAAAGGGCTGGTCGGATGTGGTGTTGGTCGAACGCGCGGAACTGACCGCCGGTTCGACCTGGCATGCCGCAGGCCTTCTGCCACTCTTCAACATGAGCTACACCGTCGGCCAGCTGCACAAATACTCGGTTGACCTGTACAAGCGCTTGCCGGCCGAAACCGGCCAGGACGTGAGTTTTCACGTGACTGGCAATCTGCGCCTCGCGACCTGCCGGGAGCGCATGGACGAATACCAGAAGTACTGCGGCACGGCGAATACCATCGGCGTGCCGTTCCAGGTGATCGGACCGCAACAGGTCAAGGACCTCTGGCCGCTGGTTGAACTCGGCGATGGCGCCGACACACCGTCGATTGTCGGTGCCCTTTATCACCCGTACGACGGCCACATCGCTCCCGCCGACCTCACGATGGCCCTGCGCAAGGGAGCGCGGTCACGCGGAGCGGAGATTTACGAGCAAACCGAAGTCACTGCGGTTTCACGCACCCGTTCCGGCGAATGGCAACTGCAAACCAGCAAGGGCGACATCATGGCTGAGCACGTCGTCTGCGCCACCGGGAATCATGCTCGCCAGGTGGGGCGCATGTTCGGACTCAACGTGCCGGCCATTCCGGTTGAGCACCAATACATCGTTTACGATGAATCGCCGGAACTGAAGAGCTATCGCCAGGCCGGCGGGCGCGAACTCGCGGTGCTGCGCGAACCGGACAAGTCGTACTACCTTCGCGAAGAGCGCCTGGGCTGGATCCTCGGGCCCTATGAGGCCGACGCGCCGGCGCGCTTTGCTGACGGCGTGCCGGAGTGGTTTGGCAAGAGCCTGTTCGAAGGCGATATCGACCGGCTGCTCCCACATGTCGAAGCCGCGCAAAGACGCGTGCCGGCGCTCGCGAATTGCGGCATCAAGGACATCGTCAACGGGCCGATTTCCTATACACCCGACGGCAGCCCGATGGTCGGGCCCGCCTGGGGCGTGCGCAATCTCTGGATCAACGAGGGCCACAGCTTCGGCATCACCGCAGCCGGCGGCTCGGGATGGCAGCTGGCCGAGTGGATCGTTGAAGGCGAGCCGGGCATCGACATGCTGGCGGTCGATCCGCGGCGCTTCGGGCCGTACACAAGCAAGCGCTACGTGGTGCAGAAGAACGAGGAGACGTACCGCAACGTTTTCGTCATTCATTTTCCGGATGAGGAACGGCCGGCCGCAAGACCTGCCAAAACGAGTCCCGTCTACGACAAGCTGAAACACATGGGCGCCGTTTTCGGCCAGCGCTACGGCTGGGAACGCGCCAACTGGTTCGCTCCTCCCGGCGTCGATGCGATGGATCAGTGGAGCTTCCGCCGCTCGAATTATTTTGAGCATGTCGGAAACGAATGCCGCAGGCTGCGCGATGGCGTGGGCGTCATCGACCTTACGCCATTCACGAAGCACGAAGTTTCGGGTTCGGGCGCCGAGGCCTGGCTTGATAGCCTGGTGGCCAACAAGGTCCCGGCCAAGGTCGGGCGCATGGCCCTGTGCCACGCGCTGACCCGCCGCGGCGGCATCCGCTCCGAGTTCACGATCACGAAGCTCGGCGAGCAGCACTTCTATGTGGTCAGCGCGGGCGCCGCCGAGCGCTATGACAGCGATTACCTGCAGCAGATGCTGCCGACCGACGGTTCGGTTGAGCTCCGCAATATCACGACGAGCCGCGGTTGTTTCGTGCTTGCCGGACCGCGCTCACGCGAGGTGCTGGCGAAAATGACCGACCTGCCGCTCGACAACGCCGCATTCCCCTGGCTCACCGCACAGACGGGCGAGGTCGCACTTGCCACGGATGTGTACCTGCTACGCGTGAATTTTGTCGGCGCGCTCGGCTGGGAGTTGCATTTCCCGATCGAGTATGCGCATCACCTGTTCGACGCGCTGTTCGCAGCCGGCGAGGAATTCCAGGTCGGCATGGTCGGCATGCGTGCGATGGAGTCGCTGCGCCTGGAAAAATCCTATCGCATGTGGGGCAGCGACATGACCCCAGATTACACGCCATTCGAGGCCTGCCTCGACCGCTTCGTGCGGATGGGGAAGGGCGCATTCATCGGCAGGGAGGCGCTGGAGAAGCAGCTCGCCGCCGGCGTGCCCAACCGGTTCGTGACCCTGGAAGTCCACGGCGTCACCGACGCTGACCCGCTCGGCAACGAACCCCTGTTCGACGAGACAGGCACGATGGTTGGCCGCGCGACCTCCGGCTATTACGGACACGTGCTGAAGAAGAGCCTTGCAATCGGCTACGTCAAGTCGCCTTATGCAGCCGTCGGCACCCACCTGCAGATTGAAATTCTCGGCGAAAGGAAAGCAGTGACGGTGCTGGTGGACTCGCCATACGATCCCGACAACCGGGATCTGAAGGCCTAAGGACCCCGTCCGACGTGAAGCGGCAATCCTGGTCTGGACTCAATCTGTTGTGGCACAGCCTCGGCAGGCACCGTGGGTGGCGCGAGCAATGGCGGCGGGCGGAGCCCAGGCCCGCCTACGATGCCGTCATCATCGGCGGCGGCGGGCACGGACTTGGAACCGCGTATTACCTTGCCGCTGAGCACGGTCTCACCAATATCGCAGTCGTCGAGAAAGGCTGGATCGGTGGCGGCAATACCGGCCGCAACACGACGATCATCCGGTCGAACTATCTCTTTGATGAAAGCGCCAGGCTCTATGACCACGCCGTGAAGATGTGGGAGCACCTGTCGCAACAGCTGAACTACAACGTGATGTTCTCGCCGCGTGGTGTGATGATGCTTGCCCACACGGTGCACGACGTGCAGGTACTGAAGCGTCACGTGCATGCCAACCGTTGCAACGGCGTAGACAACGAATGGCTCACGACGACGGAAGCCAAGGCATTCTGTCCGCCGCTCAATATCGAAGCGAACATCCGCTATCCGGTTGTGGGCGCCGCGCTGCAGCGACGCGGAGGCACGGCCCGTCATGACGCCGTCGCCTGGGGCTATGCCCGGGCTGCGGACGCGCTGGGTGTCGACATCATCGAGAATTGCGAAGTCACCGGCAGTCGCCGTGATGGGAATGGCGCGGTCGAGGCGCTCGAGACCTCGCGCGGCCTGATCCGCAGCAAAAGGATCGGCGTGGCGGCCGCGGGAAATTCCAGCGTCGTGATGCGCCTCGCGGATGTGCAGCTGCCGCTGGAGAGTTATCCACTGCAGGCGCTGGTGTCGTAACCGGTCTAGGCCGTCTTCCCGTGCGTGGTGATGTAAAACAGCATCCATGCGTATATCAGCCAGTCGGACAAGGGCGAGTTGGTGATCGGCGCGGGTACGGACGTCTACACTTCTTATACGCAGCGCGGCGCACTGCATGTCAACATTCACACGCTGGAGGCAATCTGCGAATTGTT
>JANPCY010000523.1:0-3064 GCA_031431175.1 Steroidobacteraceae bacterium
GACCATTCTTGGGATCAATCGCGGCACCCTGCGCAAGAAATTGCGCGAATACGGGCTGTCCGCCTGACCGTGGCGATGCGCCGGCAAGCCCGGCGGGCGCTCCTGAGCGCCTCCGACAAGACCGGCATCGTCGAACTCGCGCGTGAACTGCATGACCTCGGATTCGAGCTCGTCTCGACCGGGGGAACAGCCAGGCTATTGGCATCCGCCGGACTTCCAGTCACCGCAGTCGCCGCCGAAACCGGTTTCCCTGAAATCATGGACGGGCGCGTCAAGACGCTGCACCCGAAGGTCCACGGCGCCCTGCTGGGTCGCAGCGGAATAGACGACGACGTGATGCGCGAACAGGGCATCCGCCCGATCGACCTGCTGGTCGTCAATCTTTACCCGTTTGCCGCGACGATTGCGCGCCCGGGTTGCAGTTACGCGGATGCGGTCGAGAATATCGACGTCGGCGGGCCGGCAATGCTGCGGGCTGCAGCCAAGAATCATGAGCGAGTGACCGTACTGGTCGATCCGGCCGATTACCCCGGCGTGCTCGTTGAGTTGCGCGCAGGTGCCGTCTCCGAGGCGACCCGCAGGCGGCTGGCCGGCAAGGCATTTGCGCACACGGCGCAATACGACGCCATGATCTCCACCTGGCTGCGGCGGCAGCAGTCTGAATCCGGATTTCCGGATGCGTTGACACTGGGTTTCCGGAAAAAGCAGGACCTGCGCTACGGCGAGAATCCGCACCAGACGGCCGCCTTCTACAGCGATCCGCAGGCCAACGGTGCGAGCATCGCAACGGCGACCCAGCTGCAAGGCAAGGATCTCTCATTCAACAACATTGCGGATGCGGATACGGCGCTCGAATGTGTGCGCCAGTTCGACAGCCCCGCCTGTGTGATCGTAAAGCATGCGAATCCCTGCGGCGCTGCGCTGGCGTCAGACGTGCTCGAGGCCTGGCGGCGCGCCTACCAGACCGATCCGAGTTCTGCATTCGGCGGAATCATCGCCTTCAACCGGTCACTGGACGCCGCGACGGCCACTGCGATTCTCGAGCGCCAGTTCGTGGAGGTGATTCTGGCGCCGCTCGTGGGCCCCGAGGCGCGCGCAGTGCTTGCCTCAAAACCCAATGTTCGCGCGCTCGAGACCAGCGACCTCGCAGGCCCGCCCGTGCCCACAGCCGAACTACGCTCCGTGACCGGCGGCCTGCTGCTGCAGTCCAGCGACGACGGCATGGTCGAAGCCGGCGCGCTCAAGACCGTCACGCACCGCGCCCCCGCCGCCAGCGAACTCGCCGACCTGTTATTCGCCTGGCGTATCTGCAAGTTCGTCAAGTCGAATGCGATCGTATTTGCCCGCGAAGGCATGACGATCGGCGTCGGCGCCGGGCAGACAAGCCGCGTCATCTCGACGCGAATCGCCGCGATCAAGGCCGCCGACGCAGGTCTTACAGTTTCCGGCAGCGTGATGGCTTCCGACGCTTTCTTCCCGTTCCGCGACGGCCTTGATGCGGCGGCAGAACTCGGAGTGCGGGCCGTGATTCAGCCCGGCGGATCACAGCGCGACGCCGAGGTGATCGCAGCGGCCGACGAACGCGACATCGCAATGGTCTTCACGGGTATGCGGCACTTCCGGCACTGAGCACGAGATGAAAGTCATGGTCATCGGCGGCGGCGGCCGTGAGCACGCGCTGGCCTGGAAGCTCGCGCAGTCGCCGCGCGTCAGCGAAGTGCTGGTCGCCCCCGGCAATGCGGGTACAGCCACCGAGCCAAAGTGCCGCAACGCGGCAGTCGCCGCGACTGACATCGCGGGACTGGTGGCGGTCGCACGCTCCGAACAGATCCATCTCACCTTGGTTGGACCCGAGGGCCCGCTGGTGGCCGGCGTCGTGGATGCATTCAAGGCAGCGGAGCTCGCTTGCTTCGGCCCGAGCAAGGCAGCCGCGCAACTCGAGGGCAGCAAGCGCTACACGAAGACATTCCTCGCCCGCCAAGGCATTCCGAGCGCGCGCTATTCGGTCTTCACGAACGACAACTTTGATCCGGCTGTGATTCGCGCGCAGCGGCCGCCCATCGTCGTCAAGGCCGACGGCCTTGCGGCCGGCAAGGGTGTCGTCATTGCGGCGACCGCCGACGAGGCGATCGCGGCGGTTCAGCGCATGTTCGCGGGCGCATTCGGCGCGGCCGGTCGCGTGGTCGTGGTCGAGGAATTCCTCGAGGGCGAGGAAGCGAGCTTCATCGTCATGGTGGACGGCGAGCACGTATTGCCGCTCGCGACTTCACAGGATCACAAGCGGCTGCTCGATGGCGACCACGGCCCGAACACCGGTGGCATGGGGGCCTACTCACCAGCGCCGGTCGTCACGCCCGCGATGCACGAACGCATCATGCGCGAGGTGATCTGGCCGACAGTGCGCGGGCTCGCGGCCGAGGGCACGCCCTATACGGGCTTCCTGTATGCGGGCCTGATGATCGCGCCGGACGGCACGCCCAACGTCCTCGAATTCAATTGTCGCTTCGGCGATCCGGAGACGCAGCCGATCATGTTGCGGCTCAGCAGCGATCTGAGCGAATTGTGCCTGGCGGCGCTCGCGGGCCGGCTGCACGAGGTCAAGGCGAACTGGGATGCGCGAGCCGCAGTCGGTGTCGTGCTGGCGGCGGAGGGCTATCCGCACGACGTGCGTCAGGGCGATGCGATTGCGGGCCTCGATGAGGCGGCTGCAATGGACGGCAAGGTATTTCATGCGGGCACGCGGCTCGAGGATGGAAAAGTGCTGACGGCCGGCGGGCGCGTGCTCTGTGCGGTGGGCCTGGGCGCGGGTGTCGCCGCAGCCCAGCGGTCCGCCTACGCGCTGGTCGAGCGTCTGCACTGGCGCGGAATGCAGTTCCGCCGCGACATCGGCTGGCGCGCGATCGGCCGCTCATGAGCCGCATTCACCTGCGACGCTCGCATGAATTGACGGCAACGGCCGCACGCGAGCGGGTCAATCGAATGGCCAAGGCGCTCGGGCGGAAATTCGACGCCAAATGCAGCTGGCAGGGCGAGATGCTTTCGATCGAGCACCCGAGTGTTACGG
>JANPCY010000524.1:0-4815 GCA_031431175.1 Steroidobacteraceae bacterium
GCTGCATGAAAGGATGGAGCTGCAGCCGATGCCGCTTGGTCACGTCCTGTACGAGTCGGGCGACGCGATGCGGCACGTGTACTTCCCGACGACCTCCATCGTGTCTCTGCTTTATGTGATGGAAGACGGCGCCTCGGCCGAGATCGCGATCGTCGGCAACGAGGGGGTCGTCGGGATTTCGATGTTCATGGGCGGCGAGACGACCCCGAGCCGCGCGATCGTGCAAAGTGCCGGCCACGCTTATCGCGTGGCGGGAAAATACCTGAAGGACGAATTCCACCGTGCCGGACCGCTGCAGCGCCTGCTTCTGCGCTATACGCAGGCGCTGATTACGCAAATGTCGCAGACGGCGGTGTGCAATCGCCATCATTCCGTGGAGCAGCAACTCTGCCGTTGGCTTTTGATGAGTGTCGACCGCCTGCAGTCGGATGAGTTGTTGATGACGCAGGAATTGATTGCCAACATGCTGGGCGTACGGCGTGAAGGTGTCACGGAATCTGCAGGAAAATTGCAGAAACTCGGATTGATAAGTTACAGCCGCGGTCACATCGCGGTACTGGACCGGCCCGCGTTGGAAGTACACGCCTGCGAATGTTATGCGGTCGTCAGGAAAGAATTCGATCGATTGCTGCCTTGGGCATCGGTGCATTGACCGGTGAATCTTCGCATGCGACCAGCGCTGCGAAGATTCCCCACCTCCGAAGCCTAAGTACTTATGTGCGGTGACGCACTGACGCAGTGCTTATGCGCACTCCAGTATCGGTTGGGTTACACAGACCCAATCAGGAGTACGCCCCGTGAAGAGTCAACTGATACCCATTGTGGCCGTCGCGGTGCTGATGTTTGCCGGCTGTCAGGAAACCCCGTCCGAGACGGCCAAGGACGTTGCCGATGCACGCGATGACGCGGCTCAGGACGTCAATGAGGCCCGTCAGGACGCCGATGAAGTAGTCGCCGATGCCAACAACCAGGTTGCCGATGCGCAGCAGGACTATGCCGAGACTGACGCAGCCGCGTCCAGGAAGCTGACCAAAGCCGAGTCCGAAGCCATGGTCAAGACTGCAAACGCGGACTTTGACGTTGCCAAAACAGCGGCGGATGGCCGCTACGACATCGCGAAAGAGAAATGCGGCGCGCTCAGTGGTGTGACCAAAGACGCTTGTATCAGCACCGCTGATGCGACGCTCGCGGCCAACCAGGCTGCTGCCACCGCCAATCGCGACGCGGCCCTGGTGTCTGCCGAATACCACGAGTAACGGATGACATCTCGAGTCGCACTGACCGACGTCAAAACGCTGCGTAACCAGGCACGTAAGCACATCGAAGAAGGTGCGGTAACGGCTGGCTATTCAGCGGACCGGACGACAGTTCTCAAGTTGCTCAACGAAGCTCTGGCAACCGAAATCGTATGTGTCCTTCGCTACCGGCGTCATCACTTCATGGCCCGCGGTATTCATTCGAAGAGCATCGCCGATGAGTTCCTGACCCACTCCAACGAAGAGCAGGGACATGCTGATCAGATTGCGGAACGCATCGTGCAGCTGGGCGGTGAGCCGGATTTTGCACCGGACGGCTTGACCAGCCGGAGCCATGCCGAATATGTCGCGGGCAAGTCGTTGGTCGGAATGATCAAGGAAGACCTGGTGGCGGAGCGAATCGCAATTGACAGTTATCGCGAGATGATCCAATACCTCGGCCATCAGGATCCGACAACCAGCCAGTTGCTGAAGGGGATTCTGGCGGTGGAGGAGGAGCACGCCGACGAGTTGGCGGACCTATTGCAGGGCCTGCCGAAGCAGCGATGAACTCCTGGCCGGGTATCGTTCGATGCTGATCGGCGCCGTTTCACGTTCGAGTTCATTGCTTGGCGTGCTGCTGATCTCTCTGACGGCCTGCGGCGAGACAGCGAAGCTGACGGTCACTGAAGGCACCGGGCCAGACCCTTCCCTGCCGCCACCGCGGAAGGCCCTGATTCCGACAGTTCACGTCGCGCCTGTCGCGGGCTGGCCAGCCGGAGTCACGCCACTGGCGGCGCCAGGCACGCGCGTATCCGCGTTCGCGAGTGAACTGGATCATCCGCGTTGGCTGCATGTGCTGCCCAATGGCGACGTGCTGGTGGCGGAGTCCAATGCCCCGCCCAGGCCCGATGACGGCAAGGGCATCAAGGCCTGGTTCATGGGCCTGTACAGGCAGAAAGCGGGCGCTGGCGTCCCCAGCGCGAACCGGATTAGCTTGCTGCGGGACACCGATGGGGATGGTGCGGCGGATCACCGTTCAGCGCTGCTGGAAGGGCTGAATTCGCCATTCGGCATGCAACTGGTGGGCGGTGACCTTTTTGTCGCCAACACCGACGCCGTGCTTCGATTCCCTTACGCGACCGGCGACACGCATATCACGGCAAGAGGCATCAAGCTGCTCGATCTGCCTGCCGGAACGATCAACCACCATTGGACCAAGAATCTCATCGCGAGTCGGGACGGGGCAAAGCTCTACGTGACCGTGGGATCCAACAGCAATGTGGCTGAACGCGGCATCGAGGCGGAGGAGGGGCGGGCAGCCATCTGGGAGGTGGACACGAAAAGCGGTGCGCATCGGATCCTTGCATCCGGCTTGCGCAATCCGAACGGACTGGCCTGGGAGCCAGAGAGCGGCGCATTGTGGACCGTGGTCAACGAGCGCGATGAGCTCGGCAGCGACCTGGTCCCCGATTACATGACCGCGGTTCGCGACGGCGCCTTTTACGGCTGGCCGTACAGCTATTACGGCCAGCATGTCGACGCGCGCGTGAAGCCGCAACAGCCGGCGCTGGTGGCGAAGGCGATTGCCCCGGACTACGCACTGGGACCGCACACAGCTTCACTCGGTTTGGCGACTTCCGCCGGCAGCACGCTGGCGGCGCCTTTCGCCAATGGCATGTTCGTCGGCCAGCATGGTTCGTGGAACCGACGGCCGTACAGCGGATACAAGGTCATTTTCGTGCCGTTCACGGGCGGCAGGCCCTCGGGGGCGCCCATCGACGTCCTGACGGGTTTTCTCAGCGCGACGGGCGAAGCATACGGGCGGCCGGTCGGCGTCGTCGTCGACAAGCAAGGCGCGTTACTCGTGGCCGACGATGTGGGCAACGTGGTCTGGCGCGTGAGCCACAGTAGCAAGTAGGCCGCTAGTGGGGCGTTCGATTGGCAGACGGACCGTCCGGTCTTGGGCTCGAAGCGAATCGCACGATCCGAGCCACGGCCGAAGCGGCGGTCATTGACTTGACGTAGCGCGCACCCGCCAGCAAGGCTGCGAATTCTGCAAGCAGTGTGACCGCTAGGCCCGGCCGTCGGGTCAGGAAGCGCATCGTCTTGCTGCGCGGGTAGCCACCGTCGAATTCAGGCGCAGGGCTGAGCTGTTTCGCGATTATTTGGCGTTGTGCCCGCATTCTTTCGCGCAACGCCTGGCGCTGCTCGACGAGCGGGACCTCGATGGACAACGTCATGGCTTGCTCTGTCATAGCTTGCTCTTCAGCAACGACAGATCCGCGGCAAGCTCTTCGCGCGTTGCCGCGAAGGCCTGGCTGCCTTGTGCCGACAGCAACTGCAAGCGGCTCCATGCGAAGCCCGTTCCGAGTCCGTAGGCAACGATCAGGGCGATCGCGGCCGGGATGCGGTAAGCCGTGTCCCAGCTGAATGCGAGCACCAACGCTCCGGCAAACAGCATGACGCACAGCAGACCGGCAAAACCAAGCAGCCCGACCAGCAGCAACTTCAAGAGCCGGTCTTTCTCCTCTGCCCACTCGACCCGGGCCAGCTGTCCATGCAATGCAGCTTGACTGAACAGCGCTGCGCCCGCGGAACGCAGCATGCGAACCACGTCCAGCGGATTGATCGCGGGGGAGTCCGAAAGTGTTGTCATACTTGGCCGGGAATCAGCGTTACTTGCGGCGGGCGACGGCGACCCCTATCAGCAGGCCCAGTGCCGCGCCGATGCCGACTGCCTGCCAGGGATGCTCTTCAACGTAGAGGTTGGTGACGCGGGCAGTCTTGCGAGCCCGGTGTGCGATCTCACTACCCATCACGGTGACGGATTCCTTGGCCGCTGCGACGCGCTCGCTCAATTTCGCCTTGGCTCGGGCAAGGTCTTCGCCGGTGAGCGGGGTCATCGACGTAATCAGGTCTTCGATATCCGCAATGAAGTTGTGAAACTCGCTTTCGGGCGCCGCCGCATCCGATTCTGCCGGCGCGAGCGCCGCGGGTATCGATCCGACGCCGCGTCCGTTCGCGTCAATCTCGGAAACTTTTGAGCTGCTGGGCATTTGCTGATTCCTTGCAATTTGCTGTGGAATGGGGCGATGCGCCGACCAATGCAGAGCATATGCAGGGTCTCTGGCGCCGTCTGTGCGCTTGCGTACGCAACGTTTGTCTGCTGATTGACGGGCGCCACTGGCCCATACTTGGGCGCGCTAAAATGACGTGCGCCCTGGATTAGGCGTGTCGGTTGGCAAGTGAATGGTCAAACGAAGGAAGCTGATCATGAGAACACTCAGGTTGGTTGGGGCCATGCCTGTGGCGTTGGCGGTCGTCCTGATGGCCGCGGGCTGCTCCAAGAACGAGACGCAGCCGTCGGTTCAGCCTGCGGCTCCGGCGCCGGCCCTCGAAGCAACCGCACCGGCAGCCACGACAACCACTGCGGCGACTGATGGCGTTGTCGGCGCGACGGTGTACAACACCTATTGTGTGACCTGCCACGGTTCGATCGGCAAGGGCGACGGGGTTGCAGCCGCATCCTTGAATCCGAAGCCCGCGAACTTCGCGGCCGGCGCGTTCAAGTACGACG
>JANPCY010000525.1:0-1917 GCA_031431175.1 Steroidobacteraceae bacterium
CCCGGACCGGGCGCTCGACCGGGCGCTCAATCGGGCGCTCAATCGGGCGCGCCCGTTCCTCGACGACGATGTCTTCCACATCGTTCGGCTCGAGCTCTTCCGTTTCACGCTCACCCAGGGCCAGTGCGCGCAGGCGCATCGTCTCCGAGGGAACCGGCATCGTTGCTGGAACCTCGAAGCGCTTCAGCGCGTCGTCGACATCCTGTTCGCGCCGACGACGGACATAGCCGTAGCCAAGCCCACCGATCAGCACCAGCGCCGCAGCGCCCAGCAGGAACAGCCAGTTATCCGTCAGGCTGTCGAGGAATGACGGCGCCTCTGCCTCTTGAGCCGGCTTGGGCTTGGCAGCCACCGTGGGTTCCCTGGCCTGGTCGGCCGGGGCAACCGCAACACCCGTATCGTCTTCCGGCGCAACTACCGTCTCGTCCGGCGCTGGCTGCTCCGGTTCGGCCGGAACCGCCGCTTCGGGCGCTTTGGTCTGGGCCAGCCTGCTCTGTAGCTCGGCAAGTTCCTGACTCTTGATTTCCAGCAGGCGGCGCTGTTCCTGGATTTCACGCTCGAGCGCATCGACCTGTGACTCGACCGAGCCACCGGTGACTGGTGCGACAGTGCCCGTGGCGGCGACGCCCTCAGTCGGCGTCACCAGACGCAGGCGCCCGTGGTCCGCGGCACCGCCGCCGCTGGTGCGCCAATCAGTAACCTGACGGCTGACTTCGGCGGCGGCTTCACCGGCCCCGATCGCAGAGAGTTCGTCGGCAGTCGGCACGCGCAGCACCGCACCGGCACGCAGCACATTGATGTTGCCCTGGAAAGCTGCCGGATTGGCGCGAAACAGCCCGATCATCATCCGTTGCGTCGTCGAACGATCGCCAGCTGCCAGCGACCTGGCGATCTCATACAGCGTATCGCCCCTTTCTACCCGATAGGACGAAGGGCTCTGCGCCGAAGGGCTCTCAGCCGCCGGCACGGGTTCAGCAGCGGCCGGCTCGCTGCCGGCCTCCGCTGCGGGCGCTGCGGCGGGGGTTGCTGCGACTCGTTCCGGTGGCGACTCGGTTCGCGGTGCGTCTATCGCGACGGGTACGGCGTGATCGCCTTGTGGCGCGAACACCGGCGGATCGAGCAGCACCGTGTACTCGCGCAACAATCGGCCGCGCGGCCAGCTGACATCGATGAGAAATGACACGAATGGCTCGGCAATGGCGTCCCGCGAGCGGACCAGCAGCACGCTACGGCCATCCTGGCCGCGTCCGACACCGAATTCGAGGGTATCCAGATACGCCGGCCGATCCAGGCCGTAACGCTGGAACAGCTCGCGCGATGCGAGCTGTGCCTGCAGGGCACCCAGTTCTTCCGGCGTCGCCGCAACCAGGTCGATCTCGGCCGACAGCGGCTGATTGAGTGCCGAATTCAGGCGGATTTCGCCCAGGCCCAAGGCCAGGGCCACCGCAGGCGCGAGCAGAATCGCCGATACAAGGACGCGCAGTTTCCAGCTCATCGTGACTCCGCAAGGCCGTCAAAGCCGTTCAGGCTCGGGCCGTGAGTTTGTGAAATGGGTGTGATATCGATCACAAGTCCCTGATCCTTTGGACTATAGCTTACACGCCGGATTTACCAAAATCTCGCCCCGCGTCACGCAATTTCCGGCCCGCGAACCAGCCTGCAAAGGCAGGCGCAATGCTTTGATTCGCGGGGACTACCGGTGCTCCGTGATCACCGGAGTCCCTGAAACGACGTCGGCGCACTGCGCGCGGTGACGCAAATGATGATCCATCAACACCAGAAGAAGCATGGCCTCGGCGATCGGTACCGCTCGCAATCCGACACAGGGATCGTGCCGCCCGGTGGTGACGATTTCCACTGGATTCCCGTCCACATCGATCGTCCTGCCCGGCACCTGAATGCTGGAGGTCGGCTTGA
>JANPCY010000526.1:0-1524 GCA_031431175.1 Steroidobacteraceae bacterium
TGCGGTCCGTGGGCTCGGCCTCGCACTCCTCTTCGTACATGTATTCGACCTATGACGGCGAGACAGAGGTCGACCCGTCGGACCGGAAGAAGGTGGTGATCCTCGGCGGCGGGCCGAACCGCATCGGCCAGGGCATCGAATTCGACTACTGCTGCGTGCACGCGGCGATGGCGCTGCGCGAGGACGGATTCGAGACCATCATGGTCAACTGCAATCCGGAGACCGTGTCCACCGATTACGATACTTCCGACCGGCTTTATTTCGAGCCCCTGACGCTCGAGGATGTGCTCGAGATCGTCGACAAGGAGAAGCCCTTCGGCGTGATCGTGCAATACGGCGGCCAGACGCCGCTCAAGCTGGCGCGCGACCTTGCCGCCGCGGGCGTGCCGATCATCGGCACCAGCGCCGACCTGATTGATGTCGCCGATGACCGCGAGCGCTTCCAGAAGCTCCTGCAGGAGCTGAAGCTCAAGCAGCCGCCCAACCGCACCGCCCGGTCGGCAGCGGAAGCCGTCAGGCTAGCCGAAGAGATCGGCTATCCCGTGGTGGTGCGACCGAGCTACGTGCTGGGCGGGCGCGCCATGGAGATCGTGCACCAGCAATCGGAACTTGAGCGCTACATGGAAAACGCCGTGCGCGTGTCGAATGATTCTCCCGTGCTGCTCGATCGCTACCTGTCCGACGCGATCGAAGTGGACGTGGATGCGGTGTCGGACGGCGAGGACGTGCTGATCGCCGGCATCATGGAGCACATCGAGCAGGCGGGCGTGCACTCCGGCGATTCCGCCTGCTGCCTGCCGCCACATTCCCTCGCCAGCCACATCGAGCGCGAACTGCGCCGGCAGACGGTGCTCATGGCCAAAGCCCTCGGCGTGGTCGGACTCATGAACGTGCAGTTCGCGATCCAGCGCGGAACGGTATACGTCCTGGAAGTCAATCCGCGCGCCTCGCGTACCGTGCCCTTCGTTTCCAAGGCGACCGGCATTCCCTGGGCCAAGATCGCGGCGCGTTGCATGGCGGGCATCTCGCTGGCACAGCAGGGCGTGACGAGGGAGGTCGTGCCCCCGTATTTCTCGGTCAAGGAAGCGGTGTTCCCGTTCGTGAAGTTCCCGGGCGTGGACACCATTCTCGGTCCGGAGATGAAATCCACGGGCGAAGTCATGGGCGTCGGCCGGACCTTCGGCGAGGCATTCATCAAGTCGCAGATCGCCGCGGGTGTCAGGCTGCCCAAGGCGGGGCGCGCCTTCATCAGCGTGCGCGACGGCGACAAGCTCACCGCCGTGACCGTCGCGCGCGACCTTGCGCAGCTCGGCTTCACGCTCGTCGCGACGCGGGGCACCGCGCAGGTGATCACGGCGCACGGGCTGCAGGCGGCTACCATCAACAAGGTCGCCGAGGGCCGGCCGCACATCGTCGACATGATCAAGAACGGCGACATCAGCCTGATCATCAACACGGTCGAAGATACGCGCACCGCGGTGTCCGACTCGCGTTCGATCCGTACCACCGCGCTGGCGCAGCGTG
>JANPCY010000527.1:0-2295 GCA_031431175.1 Steroidobacteraceae bacterium
GACGACCGCCTGCTACTACGAAACCGATCCGTTCGCGGCAAAGCTCGAAGCGGCGCTTGCAGCCGTCAATGCGAGCCGCACCAAGCAGCTGGCCGTCAACAAGAAGATCGAGGACGAACACAAGAGCCTCGACCCGATGGAAATGATGGCCCGCATGCAGCAGTGGATGATGAGCAATCCGCAGGAAGCGACGAAGTACATGCAGGGGATGCAGCAGATAGGCGCGGATGTCAACGCCGGCGCGCTGGAAATCCACGCCGCGACGACGCGCTTCCAGACCGAGGAAAAAGACCTGCTCAAGCGCTACCAGACGGCGCTCGACACGGCCTACGCGCCGGGCTATGCGCGATTCAACGCGCTTAAGACGAAGCTTGGAATGCCCCTGGATTATCAGTCCGTGAAGGGCGAAGGCGGAACGCCGGATTGGGCCGTCGCGGAACAGGACTCGATCATGCGGGAGCTAGACAAGACCTATGCCGCCTCCTGCCCGCAATGGTGGGGCGCCACGGGCCAGATCCAGGCCTGGCTGAAGACCTACCGGGACTGGCTCACGAAGGAATTCATTCCGTTCTCGGAGCATCTGGCCTCACAGAATGCGCAAACCTACGCCATCATGGGCACGCCCTCGGCGTCCTGGAAAGATACAGCTGCCTACGACGGCGTGATCAAGTACCTGGAGGCCGTCGGTCGAGTGTACGGCTACCGCCGTTTAAAGCCCCGGTGCGATGCAACGGACTGCGCCTACAACCTCGGCGGCAACCCGACCTAACCCCGCGTAAACACAGCGGTTTTTCATGCAGCGCGCCGGTTAGATTCCCTAAACCGGCGTTCAAATAGCCGATTGGTTCTGGGGCCTCCGCCGATTCATCCTCTCGCCAACGAAATCATTGGCATTGCGAGAGGACGAACATCATGAACGCAACCCCGGTATCCAAATTCCACGCGGTGGTCAGCGCGGCAGTCGCTGTCATGATCGTGGCACTCGGTGGCCTCGCCCTGGATCAGGGCCACATCGCGTCAGCCCCACGCGGCATCGTCGAGATCGGTGTGCTGGTCCCGGCGGCGTGACAACCACGCGCCATCCCCTGCACGACATCCTCATTCGCTGGCTCGGTTCCGAGCAGGCCGCAGGAACGCGACGACGTCGGCAGCCGATCCAGTCACACGCGGCATCCGAATGAAACTACGGTCCGCGAAGAGACTCGTTACTGGAGCTGCACCAAGCCCAAGAACCGGGCCATCGACCTCTGGATCGGCGAGAAATCGGACCTGGGCCGCGGCTACGGCACCGAGATGATGAAGCTTGCGATCGACCGGTGTTTTGCCGACCCGGCGGTCGTGGCCGTCCCGGTCGATCCGCTCGACTGCAACACCCGCGCCCATCGCTTCTATGAGCGCCTGGGATTCGAATATGTCGTGCAGCGGCAGTTCGGCGAAGACAGTTGTTTCGTGTACTGCCTCGCGCGCCGGCAGGCAGCCGCCGCGAGCGCCTAACTTCCCGTAAAAACTACGGTTTTTTGGCCTCTCCGCGGTTGTGCCGCAGGGGTCCCGCCCTCTATAATGCGCCCGGTTTTTGGCCGCATGCGCGGCTTGCAGCGATGCGTGAAGACGCCACGGACCGCACTGGTGGGCCACGTGGCGTTTTTGTTGCCGGGGCCGGGGAATGAGGACCGTTCGCAACATACTTCTCGCGCAGCTTTCGGCCGGCCTGGTCCTCGCGGCAATCGTGTGGATCTGGCTTGGAAGCGAAAGGGCCGTCCCCACCCTGTTAGGTGGATTGATCGGCGTCGTGCCGAACGCATTTCTGGCGGCGAGACTGATGTCGCCGCGGGCAGCAAGCAGCGCGCAGAGCTTGCTGAGGGCTGGCTGGATCGGAGAGGCCGGCAAGATCGCGATTGCGGCTGTCATGTTTGCCGCAGTGTTCGCGACCTTGGAGCCGCTGCACCCGGAGTTCCTGTTTGCCGGGTACATCGCGACTCTGGTGGCCTTGCCGGTTGCACTGCTGTTCGACAAGGGACGTTAGGCGATCATGGCAGAAGCGGGACATTCGGCTGGCGAGTACATCGTCCACCACCTCCAGAACCTGACCGTTTGCAAGGCAAACGGCGAGTGGGTCTGGAATCAGTGCAACGGAAATTTTTTCGCGCTGAACGTCGATTCGATGTTCTTCTCGGTCCTGCTCGGCCTGGTATTCATGACGCTGTTCGGCCGTGTTGCGAAGCGCGCGACTACCGGCGTGCCCGGGAAGCTCCAGACCCTGGTCGAGATCGTCGTCGGATTCGTGGACCAGAGCGT
>JANPCY010000528.1:0-2716 GCA_031431175.1 Steroidobacteraceae bacterium
ATTTCTGTTCCGCGATCCGCAGCGCATAGAAATGATCGCGCTCGACACCACCGTAGTCGCCTAGCGCAAAGCGGCTGTTCGCGACCTGTTCGATCATCGGCAGCTGCGCCAGGTTGAACAGGCCTTCCGAGCGGCGGCTGACTGCGAGCGCGCGGTCGAACTGCTGCACCGCCAGCGCGTGCTGATCGAGCGCTGCGTAGACTGCCCCGAGGCCCGCAAGCGGAGTGATCATTCGTCTCGACGAGATGCCCTGGCTTTCCTCCAGGAGCGTTAGCGATTTCTGGTAACTCGCTTCCGCTGCCTGGTAGTTGCGGAGCTGGTATTGCGTTGCGCCGAGATTGTCGTAGGCGATCGGGAGCTCGGTATCGCGGTCGCGGTCGATTTCGGATAATTCCACGACGCGCTGCGCGAGCGGCAATGCCTCCTCGAACCGCGCCGTCTCGAACATCGCCTTGAACTGGTCGTAGGCCTCCATGCGCTGGTCGACTGCCGGCTGCGCCGTGGCCGTCGCTGGCACCGGTTCGTCGGCCATCACTGCTGCGGCGAATGTCGCTGTGGATAACAGCAGGGTGGCCAGTACCGGGGTCATGCTGACAAAGATAGACCATGCCAGCCTGATCGTGTTCCCCCTTGGTCGCTGCCTGGCGTTCATCGGACAGCCCCATCGCGTTCGAACACGGCAATCAGGCCGCCGGCCGCGATCGCAAGCAACGGATCCGTGACATCCGCCGTGTGGCCGGGCAGCCAGGTTTGCAGCAGCTCGACCGAAAAGACGACGCCGGCCCCCAGCATCGTGGCCGGGAGAACCGAGAGCCCGCTGCGCGCCAATAGCCAGACCAGGGCGCCATAGCTATAGCAGCGCAGGAACATGTCCGGCAGGTTGGTCGCGCGATAGTGGGTCAGGGATTCGCCGAAGGGAACCAGCGCGAAGCGATCCTGGGCCAGCTGGAAATCGAAGGGTGAAAGACCCTGGATCGCGATCAGCACGATCAGTGCGGCCGCAAGCAGGCTTGCGGCGCGCTCGACGGGCAGGCGCAGCAGGAGGCCGGCGAGTGCGAGCGCAATGGCCATGCCCGCAAGTTCGGCGGGTTCAAGCAGCATTCCCGCGAACAGGACCCGCCCTGCCAGCACCACCAGCATCGCAATCGCGGCCGCCCGTCGTGCCCGCCCCGCGGCGAGGCGCTCGCAGGCGAAAATCAGCACCAGCCAGGCGAGCGCATGCGGGAGGATCGCCGCCGGATTCCACCAGCTGCCTTCAACGAGCGACGCGAATGCCGCGGCCCATTTTCCGGGATCGAGTACCGGTGCAAAGGGCGCAAGTCGGTAGCCTGCCCAGGAGAGAAGGAGCGCAGTGGCAACCGGATGCCGCAGAACGCCGGACAGCGCCGAAGCGCGCAGCCGGTGATGGGTCGAAGCAATCGCGAGTGCAATGTACGCGCCGGCGGCCGCACCGATCGAGTTGCAGGCGACGTCGGTCAGGCTCGCGACGCGCCGCGTTTCGTAGAGCTGGACGATTTCGATGGTCAATGACAGCAGCGCGCCGATCGCGGTTGCCGCGACGACGGCCAGCAGGCCGCCGAGCCGGGTGGCGAGCAGCCATGCAAGGCTTGCGCCGAGCGGCAGGTACAGCAGCACATTGGCCGCGAGATCGCTGCGCGTCGTGCGCGCAAACGAAAGACGCTGCAATAGTTCGAGCGGACCGGCACTGTCCAGCGCCGCAAACCGGAACGGATAAAGCGAACCGTAGGCGATCAGGAACGCGATGACGGCGAGCAGCCAGGCCGCGGTTCTGGTATTTGAATCCGCCACGGGCCGAGTTTAGCGGTCCGCAGAGGAGGGCGCTGCCACCTTGAAAAGACCGGCCGCGCGGTATAGCGCCCCGACTTCAGGGGCGCGCAGGCGGCGGTACTTGCCGATCGGCAGTCCGCCGAGTTGCAGCGGCCCCAGCGCGATGCGCTCGAGTCTGCGCACCTTGGCGCCGACGCGGGCAAACAGGCGGCGGATCTCGCGATTCTGGCCCTCGCGCAGGGTCACCGAGACGAGCGACAGGTCGCCCCGACTGCGATCCTTCTTCTGATTCAATACGCGCAGGCGCTCGGGCCGCGCGCGCTTTACGCCGCCAGCGGGATCATTCACATCGGCGAGATAGAGCCCTTTCGAGAGCCGCGCCAATGCCTCTGAAGTGAGCTGCCCCTGCACCGTGACGCGATACTCTTTTGCGACACCGTGGCGCGGATGCGCCAACCGATGGGCCAGTTCGCCGTCGTTGGTGAGCAGCACAAGCCCGGTCGAATCCGCATCGAGCCTGCCGACCGGATAGACGCGCTCACCTGACGACAATGCGGACTGGACCAGGGCCACGACATTCGGTCGGCCGCCGGGGTCGCTCGCCGTGGAAATGACGCCGCGCGGCTTGTTCAGCATCAGGTACACACGATCGCGTTGTCGAATGGCTGAGCGGTGGCGCGTGTCAATGACGACGCCGTCGAGCTCGACGAGATCGCGGCCAGGCGTTACGAGGCAGGGCAGGGCCGTGACGCGCCGGCCATTGACGCGCACGCGACCCGCGCGGATCGCGAGTTCGCAATCGCGGCGCGAGGCGACACCGGCGTCGGCCATTACCTTTTGCAGGCGCTCGCCATCGACGGGCGGTGGCGCGGCGGGGCGCGGTCGGTTGGGAAAGCGCGGATCGTTCAAGGCCCACTCGGAAAGTCAC
>JANPCY010000529.1:0-1517 GCA_031431175.1 Steroidobacteraceae bacterium
CGAATGCCGGTGCCGACGTCGCATTGGTCGATGAAAATCTGCAGGTCGGCGGAAGCGGCATCTATGCCTTGGGATCGGACCCGGCAACTCTGGGACGAGTGACTGATCTCATCGGGTCGGTCGCTGCGCATGCACGAATCCGCTGCTTTCCGTCGACCGTCGCCGCGGGCTACTACGCCGATCACTGGCTTGCACTCGATACGCCGGATCGTCTCATCAAGATGCGGGCCCGCGCGGTCGTCGTCGCTCAGGGTGCTTTCGAGCAGCCGGCGGTGTTCCGTAATAACGATCTCCCCGGCGTCATGCTGGCTTCCGGGGCACAACGGCTCATGCGTCGATTCGCGGTTGCTCCCTGCACGCGCGCCGCAATACTCGGTGCGAATATTCATGCGTACCGCGCGGCGTTGGACGCATTGGCGGCGGGCATCGAAGTACCGCTGCTGCTCGATCTGCGTGAACAACCAGGCCCGCAGTCCGTCGCGCTTGCAGAAGGGCTGCGTGCCAGGGGTGTCCGAATTCTCAATGGAACAGCGGTGTATGCGGCGCATCGCAATAGCGCAGGCGAAATCGATGCGGTCGAAGCGGCCAATCTGGAATCCGGTGAATGGTCGCGTGCAGCGCTTGAGCCGGTCGATGTCAACGGCTTGTGGATGAGTGTGGGCTTCGCTCCGGCCGACGCACTTCTGCGGCAGGCCGGCACAACCATGCGCTATGACACGGGGATAGAGCAGTTCGTGCCGGACTCGCTGCCGCGTGGCGTGTTTGCCTGTGGCAAGGTCAATGGTGTATTTGATTTCGAAGCAAGGCTGGCGGATGGCGCACGCGCTGGCGGTGCCGCGGCCCGGCACTGCGGTTACCAAGCGCCAGGCGGGCAGGATGTAATGCGCTCGCCCGCCGTCCTGCCCACCGAACCACCAACCCATCCTTCGCCCATCGTGCAACACCCAAAGGGCAGGAACTTCGTCGACTTTGATGAGGATCTGCAGGTCAAGGACCTCACTAATGCCGTGCAGGAAGGCTTCGACAGCGCCGAGCTGCTGAAGCGCTACGCGACAGTTGGCATGGGGCCAAGCCAGGGCAAGCACTCCAATATCAATGCGCTGCGGGTGCTCGCCCGCCTGCGCGGCATTTCGATCGCGACACTGGCGCCGACCACCGCGCGGCCGATGTTTCATCCGGTCGAGATGGCGCATCTCGCGGGGCGAGGTTTCACGCCGGAGCGTCGCACGCCGATCGATGAAGATCATGGGAAGCTCGGCGCAGTGTGGATGCCCGCCGGAAACTGGCGACGGCCCGAGTACTACCAGGTCGCCGGCCGCACCCGTGCGCTATGCATCGCGGCTGAAGTGCGTGCGGTGCGTGAGGGCGTTGGTCTCATCGACGTCGGCACACTCGGAAAGATCGAGGTTCATGGCGTGGACGCGGGCCGTTTTCTCGATCGCGTCTACACGGGACGATTCGACACGCTGAAGGCCGGCATGACGCGCTACGGTCTGATGCTCGATGAGAGCGGCGTC
>JANPCY010000530.1:0-17648 GCA_031431175.1 Steroidobacteraceae bacterium
TACAAGGGGACTAGCCGATGGCGATCGCAGTCGTTCTGGTCCTACTGGTAATCGGCTCGGTCATTTTCCATTTCGTGAGTCCCTGGTGGTTTACGCCGATTGCGTCGAACTGGGGCACCATGGACGACACGGTGATCCTGACCTTCTGGGTCACCGGCATCGTGTTTGTCGTCGTCAATCTGTTCCTGGCCTGGTCGGTCATGCGCTATCGCCACCACAAGGACCAGAAGGCGCATTACGAACCCGAGAACAAGAAACTCGAGTGGTGGCTCACGATCGTCACGTCGGTCGGCGTGGCCGCGATGCTCGCGCCGGGACTCTTCGTCTGGGGCAAGTTCGTCGTCGTCCCGAAGGAAGCCACGATCGTCGAGGCGGTCGGCCAGCAGTGGCACTGGAGCTTTCGCCTGCCGGGCAAGGACGGTGAGCTCGGCTTCACGGACGAATCGCTGATCACGCCGGAAAATCCGTTTGGCGTCGATCCAGCGGACCCCAAGGGCCAGGACGACAACCTGATCGCGAGCCCGGAACTTCACCTGCCGGTCGGCAAGCCGATCAAGGTCCTGCTGCGATCGAAGGACGTGCTGCACAACTTCACGGTCACGCAGTTCCGGGTCAAGATGGACCTTGTCCCCGGCATGATCACCTACCTGTGGCTGACACCGACCGAGATCGGCGAGTACGAGCTGCTGTGCGAGGAGCTGTGCGGCCTCGCGCACTTCGCGATGCGCGGGCGCGTCGTGGTCGATTCGCAGGACGCGTACGACACCTGGCTTGCCTCGCAATCCACGTTCAGCCAGACGCAGGCGCTTGCTGCCACGGATCCTGTGGCGGGGGCTGCGCAATACGCGGTGTGCATGGCCTGCCACGGGCCCGCCGGCGAGGGTAATCAGGCGCTGAATGCGCCGCGCATCGCGGGCCAGTCGGCCTGGTATCTCCAGCGCCAGTTGAACAATTTCCGCGCCGGTGTCCGTGGCGCGCACGAGCAGGACACATTCGGTGCGCAGATGCGGGCGTTTGCGGCCATGCTGCCGGACGAAACCGCAATCCGGAATGTCGCTGCCCATATCGAATCGCTTCCAGGGTCGACGGCAGCAGCAACCGTGACCGGCGACGTGAATCACGGCAAGACGCTCTATGCGAACTGCGTAGCCTGCCACGGCGCAAATGGCCAGGGCATCTGGGCGCTCAATGCACCGAGGCTCGCGCAGATGAGCGACTGGTACCTGGAGCGGCAGCTCAACAATTTCCGTGCCGAAATCCGCGGCGCGCACCGGCAGGACTATTACGGCCGGCAGATGGCATTCATGGCCAATGTGCTCGCCGACGAGCATGCAATCGACGACCTGATTTCCTACATCAATACGCTGAAGCCTGAGGACGACAATGTCCTGGTCTCCAGCAGGGGCTTCTGATGGCATACGTCGCAATCGCGGACCGTGACGCTCCGATACACGATCCGCACACCTTCTTCCTGAAGTACATCTGGAGCCAGGACCACAAGGTCATCGCGATCCAGTATTCAATCGTCGCGATCAGCGTCGGGCTCGTGGCGCTGGTGCTGTCCGGGCTCATGCGCCTCCAGCTAGGCTTCCCGAATACATTCCATTTCATCGATCCGAACGAGTATTTGCAGTTCATCACCATGCACGGGATGATCATGGTGATCTACCTCTTGACAGCGCTGTTCCTCGGCGGATTCGGGAACTACCTGATCCCGCTGATGTGCGGCGCACGGGACATGGTGTTCCCGTACATGAACATGCTGAGCTTCTGGGTCTACCTGCTGGCCGTGCTGGTGCTGATGGCGAGCTTCTTCGTGCCCGGCGGGCCGACCGGTGCGGGCTGGACGCTCTATCCGCCGCAGGCTGTGCTGCCCGGCACGCCCGGCGCGGGCCTCGGCATCATCCTGATGCTCGTTTCGCTCGGCATCTTCATCGTTGCCTTCACAATGGGCGGCCTCAATTACGTGACGACCGTACTACAGGCACGCTGCCGCGGCATGACCCTGATGCGCATGCCGCTGTCGGTGTGGGGCATCTTCATGGCGACGATCCTGGGCCTGCTCGCATTCCCTGCCCTGCTCGTCTCCGCCGTGATGATGACGCTCGACTCGACGCTCGGAACCAGTTTCTTCATGCCGGCAGTCATGTCGCTCGGCGAAAAGCTCGGCCACAATGGCGGCAGCCCGCTGCTGTTCCAGCATCTGTTCTGGTTCTTCGGCCATCCCGAGGTCTACATTGTCGCGCTGCCCGCGTTCGGCATCGTGTCCGACCTGCTCTCCACGCACGCGCGCAAGAATATTTTTGGCTACCGAATGATGGTCTGGGCGATCCTCGCGATCGGCGGCCTCAGTTTCGTCGTGTGGGCCCACCACATGTATGTCAGCGGCATGAATCCGTACTTCGGGTTCTTCTTCGCGACCACGACGCTGATCATCGCTGTGCCGACGGCGATCAAGGTCTACAACTGGGTGCTGACGCTGTGGAAAGGCGACATCCACCTGACCGTGCCGATGCTGTTCGCGATTGGATTCATCTTTACATTCGTGCATGGCGGGCTCACGGGCCTGTTCCTCGGCAATGTGACGGTGGACCTGCCCCTGTCCGACACTTATTTCGTCGTCGGGCACTTCCACATGGTCATGGGCGTCTCGCCGATCATGGTGGTGTTCGGCGCGATCTACCACTGGTACCCAAAGATCACGGGGCGTATGTGGAATGTGACGCTCGGCAAGGTGCATTTCTGGATGACATTCCTCGGCACCTATGCGATCTACCTGCCGATGCATTACCTCGGGATCCTGGGAGTGCCGCGCCGCTACTACGCACTCGGCAACACGGACTTCATCCCACAGTCAGTGCACACGATCAACGCGGCCATTACGATCGCCGCGCTCTTTGTCGCAGCTTCGGTCGTCGTGTTCCTGTACAACATGATCACGAGCCTGTGGAAGGGCGAGAAGGCACCGCCGAATCCCTGGCACGCGACCACGCTCGAATGGCAGACGCCCGACACACCGCCAAAGCACGGCAACTGGGGCCCGAAGCTGCCCGTTGTGCATCGCTGGGCCTACGACTACAGCGTCCCGGGTGCGAAGGAAGACTTCATCCCGCAGAACGAGCCCGTGGACCCGATGCGCGGGGGTGGAAGGGACCACGGTAAGCATCGGTGAGCAACACCGTCATATTCACGGCGCTGGCTTCCGGCGTCATCGTCTGGTTCCTGGTCGCCAGCCGCCTGACTGCGAAGTCCTGGGAGAGTCAGGACGAGAAAGGCGATGTCGGCGCGATAAATATCGCGCCTGCGCGCATCGGTCTCTGGATCTTCATGGCGGTCGTGACCTCGCTATTCAGCCTGTTCATCTCGGCCTACGCGATGCGCATGCATGTCGGTGCGTGGTGCCACATCACGATCCCCGGTATTCTCTGGGTGAATTCACTGGTTCTGGTTGCAGCGAGCATCGCGATGCAGCGCGCTCGCTGGGCAGCCGACCACGGAAGCCGCAGTGGCGCCCGTTCGGCGCTTGTGGTGGGCGGCGTGTTGTCGGCGGCGTTCCTGGCAGGCCAGTTGATGGCCTGGCAGCAGGTGGGGCCGTCCGTGTATTTCATATCGGGCAGCCCCGCCATCGCGTTCTTCTATGTGCTGTCAGCGGTCCACGGCCTGCACCTGATTGGCGGCCTGTGGGTGCTGGGGCGCACCGTCTCCAAGTTCGCGGCCGGTGCGGAATTGGTTGACCTGCGCCTGAGCCTGCAACTTTGCTCGGTCTATTGGCATTTCCTGTTGCTGGTCTGGCTGGTCGTGTTCGGCGTCCTGTTGTACTTGTAAGGGGAAGCTCTGCCAATGGCCCATGATTCCCAAGCCGCCGCCCTGCCTCCATTGCGGCAAGTGACCGAGGATTTTGCTTCCGACAGGCAAGCGTTCACGGTGCCGTGGGGCAAGGCCATGATGTGGATCTTCCTGCTATCCGACACGTTTATCTTCACCTGCTTCCTGACGTCGTACATGAACGTCCGGCTCTCGACGCTCGCGACCTGGCCCAATCCCAGCGAAGTGTTTTCGTTGAATATCGGCGGCCAGGACATCCCGCTGATCCTGATCGCGATCATGACCTTCGTGCTGATCACCAGCAGCGGTACGATGGCGCTCGCGGTCAACTACGGCTACCGGCGCAATCGCCGCTACACCGTGCTGCTGATGGTCGCGACTGCCGCACTCGGCGCGGCCTTCGTCAGCATGCAGGCCTTCGAATGGACCAAGCTGATCCTGGAAGGTGTGCGTCCCTGGGGCAATCCCTGGGGAGCGCCGCAATTCGGTTCCGCTTTCTTCATGATCACGGGGTTCCACGGCCTGCACGTGTCGGCCGGTGTGATCTATCTTCTGACCGTCGCGAGGCGCGTGCACACCGGCTTCTACGAGAAGCGCGGCAGCTACGAGACGGTCGAGATCGCGGGCCTTTACTGGCACTTCGTCGATCTGGTCTGGGTATTCATCTTCGCGTTCTTCTATCTCTGGTGAGGCAGCATGTCTGAAGCGAAAGAAGGCCAACAACACCCGCTCAAGATCTACTTGTGGATCTGGCTGCTGCTATTCGTGCTCAGCACGTTCTCCTACCTGGTGGATTACTTCCACTTGCACGGGGCGCTGCGTTGGTCACTGATCATCACGTTCATGCTGCTGAAGGCCGGCTTCATCGTCGCGATCTTCATGCACATGGCCTGGGAACGGCTCGCGCTCAAGTTCGCGATCCTGATACCGCCGCTTTGCCTGCTGATTTTGATCAGCTTCATGGCGATCGAGGGCGATTACACCTTCCTGACGCGCGGGGCGGCTTTTCTCCGGTGATAATATGGCCCGTGACGGGCCCCCTGATCCGTGAAGCCGACTTCGTGCAGAGCGTCGCCGACGCCCTGCAGTTCATCTCCTACTACCACCCCGCCGACTACATCGAGCACCTCGGTCGCGCCTACGAGCGTGAGCAATCCCCGGCTGCGAAAGACGCCATCGCGCAGATCCTGACGAATTCGCGCCTGTGCGCCGAGGGGCGCCGGCCGATCTGCCAGGACACCGGCATCGTCAATGTATTCGTGAAGGCCGGCATGGGCGTGCGCTGGGACACAAACCGCGGACTGCAGCAGATGGTGGACGAAGGCGTGCGCCGCGGCTACGCGGACCCCGACAACAAGCTGCGCCCCTCCATCGTCGCGGACCCGCTGTTCGCGCGGAAGAACACTGGCGACAACACGCCGGCCGTGGTCCACGTCGAGCTCGTGCCCGGCAACACCGTCGAGGTGACGATCGCGGCCAAGGGCGGCGGCTCCGAAAACAAAGCCATGTTCGCGATGCTGAACCCGTCCGATTCCATCGTGGACTGGGTGCTCGCGACCGTGCCGACGATGGGCGCCGGTTGGTGCCCGCCTGGGATGCTCGGCATCGGTGTCGGCGGCACGGCCGACAAGGCCATGGTGATGGCGAAAGAGGCGTTGATGGAGCCGATCGACATGCACGAGCTCCTGGAACGTGGCCCTGCGAACAAGCTCGAGGAATTGCGCATCGAGCTGTATGAGAAGGTCAATGCGCTCGGCATCGGTGCGCAGGGCCTCGGCGGACTGACCACCGTTCTCGACATCAAGATCCTGACGTTCCCGACGCACGCCGCCTCGAAACCAGTCGCGATGATCCCGAACTGCGCCGCCACGCGCCACGCGCACTTCGTGCTCGATGGCAGCGGGCCCGTCGCACTGGATCCGCCGCCACTCGAGGACTGGCCGGACGTGCACTGGAAACCCGCGGCCGATGCGCGGCGCGTCAATCTTGATGCGTTGACCCATGACGAAGTGCAGCAGTGGAAGCCGGGCCAGACGTTGCTGCTATCCGGAAAGATGTTGACCGGCCGTGATGCCGCCCATAAACGCCTCGCTGAGCTTCTGAATGCCGGCAAGGGCCTGCCACCCGGCGTGGACCTGAAGAATCGCGCGATCTATTACGTTGGCCCGGTCGATGCCGTGCGCGATGAAGCCGTGGGCCCCGCGGGTCCGACGACCGCGACGCGCATGGACAAGTTCACGGATCTCCTGCTCGAGAAGACCGGCCTGCTCGTGATGATCGGCAAGGCCGAACGCGGTCCCGTCGCGATCGAGGCGATCAAGAAGCATCAGGCCGCCTATCTCATCGCCATCGGCGGCGCCGCCTATCTCGTTTCGAAAGCGATCCGCTCTGCGCGCATGATCGCATTCGAAGACCTCGGCATGGAAGCGATCTACGAGTTCGAGGTCAGGGACATGCCGGTCACGGTCGCCGTCGACTCAGGCGGCGAATCCGTTCACCAGACCGGCCCCGCGATCTGGGGCGAGAAGATCAAGGAGCTCAAAATCCCTGTTCGCGTGGCGTGATCGGGCTTGGGCCGCCCGGGGCCCAGTTCGCTCGCTCAGCCGGAACTTACGAGCTCGCTCACTGGCCCCGACCGGCCCGCGCCAGTCGCGCACGCGAATCGCACTCGGTGGCACGCGGCTGCTGGCGCCTCAGGCACGGCTGGCGGGGCGGCGAGCGAGCTCGTAAGTTCCGGCTGAGCAAGCGAGCCGACCCCGATAGCCGGGTGTGGCGCGCCAGCCAGTTACTCGTCTGCGCCCAATGCGAATCCCGCTTCCAGCTCCCGCTTCGAATAGGTGCGAAACGCGATCATCGTTTCCGACCCCGCGATGTCCGGCAGTTTCCGGATCCGGTCGGTGACGACCGTCGCCAGATCCTCGTTGTTGCGCACTCGCACGATCGCGACCAGATCCCACCTCCCGGCAACGGAAAAGACCTCCTGCACGCCCTCGATGCCGGTCAGCGCCTGCGCGAGGTCGCCGACCTTGTCGGTCTCCGCTTTGATCATCACGAGGGCCGCAACCATGGATTGAACTCCTATATCGATGTCCGCAAGCTGATCAGCTCGGGGAAGAACCCGCGCTTCAGCACATGCTCAAGGTAGCCGACGCCCGTCGAGCCGCCGGTGCCGCGCTTGAAACCGATGATGCGCTCCACAGTCTTCAGGTGCGCGAAGCGCCATTGCTGCAGGCGGTACTCAAGATCCACCAGTTTTTCGGCGAGCTCATATAAGTCCCAGTGCGCATTGGAATCACGGTAGATCGCGAGCCAGGCGGCTTCGACCGCCGGGTGTGCTTCGTAGGACTTCGTCCAGTCACGCTCGACGCGCTCGCGCGGGATCGCGAATCCGCGCCGCACCAATAATTTCAGTGTTTCGTCATAGAGCGAGGGTATCGCGAGTTCGCGGCCAAGCAATGCGTAATTGGGCGGATCCGAGGAATGCACCTCGATCAGCTTCGCGTCCTTGTTGCCCAGCATGAATTCGAGCTGGCGGTATTGCCAGGACTGGAAGCCGGAACTCTGGCCCAGTGAATCGCGAAAGCGCATGTAGTCGGCCGGTGTCATGGTGCCGAGCACGTCCCAGGACTGGATCATCTGCGCCTGCGCGCGTGCGACACGCGAAAGCATCTTGAAGGCCGGTTCGAGATCGTCGGCGCGGATTTGCGCGCGGGTCGCGGCGAGTTCGTGCAGGCAGAGCTTGAGCCATAACTCGCTCGCCTGGTGAATCACGATGAACAGCATTTCGTCGTGCTGCCCGGAGAGCGGCCTCTGCGCGCCCAGCACCTTGTCGAGCTGCAGATACTGGCCATAACTCAGCGAGCGGTCGAGATTCCAGTGAATCCCGGCCATCGGATCTTCGGGCTTGCGGTCGCGTGAATCGGTCATTCGGCGTCCGGTTGAACTTCAGGCCGCGCCGCGGCGAATGCCGGCAGCGACGTCAGGTGGGCGTCGATTGCGACCAGTGCCGGGTACGGCGTCACGTCGCAATAGTACCGCCTCGCGTTGTACATCTGGGGTACCAGGCAGACATCGGCGAGCGTGACGCTGCCGCCATAAAGGTGTTGCCGGCCATCACCGTGGCGGCGCGCAAGTTCCTCGAGTGCCCTGAAGCCCTCCCCGATCCAGTGCCGGATCCATTCGGCAACTGCTTCGTCGCCCTGACCCAGCGGCCCGCGCAGGTAGTTGGTCACGCGCAGGTTGTTGAGCGGATGGATGTCGCAGGCAATCCCGAGCGCCATCGAGCGCACCACGGCGCGGCCGGCAAAATCAGGCGGTAGCAGTGGCGGATCGGGATTGGTCTCCTCCAGGTACTCGATGATCGCCAGCGACTGGCCGAATACCTGGCCGTCATCGGCAAGCGCGGGCACCAGGCCCTGCGGGTTCATTTCGCGGTAGGACTCGCTGTGCTGCTGGCCGCCATCGCGAACGAGGTGCACGGGCACTGTTCCATGCGGAATGCCCTTGTAGTTGAGCGCGATGCGCACGCGGTAGGCGGCCGAGCTGCGAAAATACGTGAAGAGTTTCATCGCGACACGATCCCATGTTCCAGCACGCCGACGCCGTCCACACCGCCCCGCACACGATCGCCCGGCACCAATGGCCCGACACCGGCGGGCGTACCGGTGAAAATCAGGTCTCCGGGAAACAGTTCAAACCAGGTCGAAAGCTCGGCAATGACTTCGGGCACTTTCCAGATCATGTCCGATAGGTCGCCCTGCTGGCGCGGCCTGCCATTGACCTCAAGCCAGATCCGCCCTGCAGCCGGGTGGCCCGCCTTCGCCACCGGAACGATCGGCGTGATCGGCGCAGAGTGATCAAAGCCTTTTGCGGTATCCCAGGGCTGGCCCAGATCCTTCGCGGCACCCTGCTGGTCGCGGCGCGTCAGGTCGCTGCCGACGGCGTAGCCGAACACGAGTTGGAGAGCGATTTCCACCCTGACATCGCGGCCGCCGCCGCCGAGCGCGACGACCAACTCGATCTCATGGTGCAGGTTCGCCGTGTGCGACGGATAGGGCACGTCACTGCCATTCGGCATGACGGCGTCGGCAGGTTTTGTGAAGAAGAATGGCAGCGCGCGATCACCGCCCATACCCATTTCGCGCGCATGCTCAGCGTAATTGCGGCCGACACAGAAGATCCGCCGCACCGGAAATCGCAACGTGCTGCCCGCGACCTCGACGGCCGGCCGGGGAGCGGCAGGTACGGCAAATATTTCCGTCATGACAACTTCTGGCGCGGGCCGCGCGGCAGGTACACTAACCGAAACGAGGATCAGCGGCCATGAGTATATGGTTCCGGGAATACAGTCTTGACGAAATCAGCGCGCTGCAGCGCGGTAACATGGACGCGCATATCGGCATCGAAATCGTGCGCATCGGCCCGGACCACCTGGATGGGCGGATGCCGGTAGATGAGCGCACGACGCAACCGGATGGCATCCTGCACGGCGGAGCCTCCGTAACGCTCGCCGAGACACTCGGCAGTATCGGCGGCGCGATGGTCGTGGACCGGGAACGCTTCCAGATCGTCGGACAGGAGATCAACGCGAATCACCTGCGCCCGGTGCGCGAGGGTCAAGTCCACGGCAGTGCGCGACCGATCCATCTCGGACGGCGCAGCCAGGTCTGGGCAATCGAGATCGTCGATGACGATCAGCGCCTGGTCTGTGTCTCGCGCCTGACCACCGCGGTCCTCGAGCGACACTCGCGCTGAGGCTGGCCTATACTTCTCCAATGTACTTGTCGCGTTTCATCCGTCGAGTTGTGCCTGCTGTTCTCCTCGCGCTTGCGGGCTGCGGCCAGACCGGCGCGCTGTACCTGCCCGATGCAGGCGTCGAGACGCCCGTCGAGATCAGGGCCCCCGCTACAGCCGCGCCGGAGCCTGCGCCCGCACCGGAGCCGGACGACAAGGAAAAGAAAGCCGACCAGCCGCAGGGTCGCTGAGCCATGGCGAGGTCCGGAAAGCTCTGGCTCGTGGACGGCTCGTCCTATCTGTACCGCGCGTTTTATGCGCTGCCGCCACTATCCAGCTCATCCGGTGAACCGACGGGCGCCGTGCTCGGCGTCCTCAACATGTTGAACCGGATCTGCAAGGAAGATGATCCGGACCTGATCGCCGTCGTCTTCGATGCACCGGGCCGCACTTTTCGCGATGAATTGTTCGAGGAATACAAGGCGCATCGCCCGCCGATGCCGGATGAGCTACGCGCCCAGATCGCGCCGCTGATCGAGGCCATTCCAGCGCTCGGACTGCCGATGCTCCGTGTTGCGGGCGTCGAGGCCGACGACGTCATCGGCACGCTGGCCGAGCGCGCCGCAAGCGAAGGCCTTTCAGTCATCATTTCGACGGGCGACAAGGACATGGCGCAGCTCGTCAACGACAAGATCACACTCGTCAACACGATGTTCGAGACGCGGCTCGATCGCGCAGGGGTCAAGGCGAAGTTCGACGTGTTTCCCGAACAGATCGTGGATTACCTCGCGCTCGTCGGCGACAGCTCGGACAATATCCCCGGCGTGCCGAAAGTCGGGCCCAAGACCGCCGCAAAATGGCTCAACGAGTACAGCACCCTCGATGCGATCATCGCGCACGCCGGCGATATCCAGGGCAAGGTCGGCGAGAGCCTGCGCGAGAATCTGGCGCAGCTGGAGCTGTCACGGCGGCTCGCGACCATTCGCCGCGATGTACCGCTCGATCTCGCGCCCGCCGAATTGACGCGCAAGCCGCCCGACATCGATGCGCTGACGCCCCTCTACCGGCGCCTCGAACTGAACTCTCTGCTGCGCCAGTTAACCGGAGCCGCGGCGCAAGGAGCCGGCAGCCGGGACCCGGCGAGCGAGCGCGTAAGTTCCGGCGGCGCGCGCGAGCCGGGGTCCCGGCCGCCGGCGCCGTTGCGCCGCTACGAGACCATCACGATGCCCGAGCAGCTGAAATCCTGGCTCGAAAAGCTGCAGAAAGCGCCGCTCTTCGCCTTCGACACCGAGACCACGAGCCTCGATTACATGCAGGCCGAGATTGTCGGCGTCTCATTCTGCATCGAGCCGGGTCATGCCGCCTACCTGCCCCTTGCGCATGACTATCCGGGCGCCCCGGACCAGCTCGACCGCAGGAAGACGCTCGCGAAGCTGAAGCCGCTCCTCGAGGACGCCGGCCGGCCGAAGGTAGGCCATCACCTGAAGTACGACGCTCACGTCCTCCTGAATCACGGCATCGCGTTGGCAGGCATGCGTTACGACTCGATGCTGGAGTCCTATGTGCTGAACTCGACCGCGACCCGCCACGACATGGATTCCTGCGCCAGGCATTACCTGGGTATCGACACGATCAAGTTCGAAGATGTCGCCGGCAAGGGCGCAAAGCAGATCACGTTCAACCAGGTGGCGCTCGAGCAGGCATCTGAATACGCAGCCGAGGACGCGGATGTGACGTTGCAGCTGCACCGGCTGCTCCATGGGGAACTCGCGAAGCTGCCACCGCTGCTGAAGCTATATGAAGAGATTGAACAACCGCTCGTACCGGTGCTGCTCGACATGGAGCATCGCGGCGCGCTGGTCGATCGCGAGCTATTGCGTATTCAGAGCGGTGAACTCGCGAAGCGGCTGGTCGAGCTGGAGGCTGATGCGCACGAGTCCGCGGGCCAGCCATTCAATCTCGACTCGCCAAAGCAGCTGCAGGAAATCCTGTTCAACAAGCTCGGCCTGCCGGCGATGCGCAAGACCCGCACCGGCCAGCCCTCAACGGCCGAAGACGTGCTCGAGGAACTCGCCGACAAATACCTGCTGCCGAGGATCATCCTCGAGTACCGCGGCCTCGCAAAGCTGCGCTCGACCTACACCGAAAAGCTGCCGGAGCAGATCGACGAGAGGACCGGCCGCGTCCACACCTCGTATCATCAGGCGGTCGCGGTGACGGGCCGGCTTTCTTCCAGCGACCCGAATCTCCAGAACATCCCGATCCGCACGCGCGAGGGCCGGCGCATCCGCCAGGCCTTCATCGCACCCAAGGGCCGCGTGCTGCTGGCCGCCGATTATTCGCAGATCGAGCTGCGGATCATGGCGCACCTCTCGGGCGACGAGAGCCTGAGAAGTGCGTTCGCGGCGGAGGGCGACATTCATCGCGCTACTGCAGCCGAAGTGTTCGCTGTCGAGCCCGCCGCCGTCACCTCGGATCAGCGACGCGCCGCCAAGGCAATCAACTTCGGGCTGATCTACGGCATGTCGGCATTCGGCCTTGCGCGCCAGCTCGGCATTGAACGCCACGCGGCGCAGGATTACGTCGGGCGCTATTTCGGGCGCTATCCGGGCGTACGCGAGTACATGGAACGCACCCGTGCGCTCGCGCGCTCGCAGGGCTACGTCGAGACGATTTTTGGTAGACGGCTCTACCTGCCCGACATCAACTCGCGCGACCGTCAGGCCCAGCAGTATGCCGAGCGCAGCGCCATCAACGCGCCGATGCAGGGCACCGCCGCCGACATCATCAAGCGCGCGATGATCAACGTGCACGCCTGGCTTGCGGCCAAGTCAGTGCCCGCGCAACTTGTCATGCAGGTCCACGACGAACTGGTGCTGGAAGTCGCAGAATCGGCAGTCGACAAGGTGCGCAGCGAAGTAGCAAGGATCATGAGCGGCGCGGCGCAGCTTTCCGTTCCGCTGAAGGTGGATACTGGCGTCGGAAAAAACTGGGACGAGGCACACTAGAAAACCCAGCCGGATCAATGCCGTATGCCGGCGCTCCGGACCAGCCAGCGCCTGGAACTTTTTTCCGAATGCTTCTCTCTAATGGATCGAGCGCCGTGAGACGCTCCCCGCTCCCCTCCCTGAGCGGATTGCCCGGATGGCATCCCCAAGCCGGGTCTGTATGCCCGGCGGTCCTTCGGGATCGTCGGGCGTTTTTTTAACTGGCGTCGGAACCAGCGGGCCGCAACGGGCGCCGCGCCAGCATCGCTGCCAGCGCTCCGCGGGCCGCGTCCACTTCCGCGCCGGTCACGGCGGAGAAGAGCTGCGCCGTCGCCCGGCCTGCGAGCAAGGCACGGGTCCCCCTCAGTAACTCGCGGGTCTCGTTGCGGGTGAGCTTATCGGCCTTGGACAGCAGAACATGGACCGGGCGGCCGCGCGCAGAGGCGTATTCGAGCATGACCTTATCGCTGTCGGCGAACCCACGGCGCGCGTCCACAATGACGAAGAGCCCCGCCAGGGACTCCCGCACCTCGAAATACGCCTTCATCAGCCGGCCCCAGTGCGCGCGCATCGCCGGCGGCACCTGCGCATAGCCATAGCCCGGCAGATCGACGAGACGCAGTCCCGGCTGCAGCTCGAAGAAATTCACCAGTTGCGTGCGGCCCGGTGTCTTGCTGGTGCGGGCCAGATCGCGGCGTTGGACGATCGCGTTGATCGCGCTCGATTTGCCGCTGTTCGAGCGGCCCGCAAATGCGACCTCGGCGCCGGAATCGTCGCCGAAACCGGCCGGCGCATCGGCGCTTGTCAGGAATCGGGCCCTGGGGTAATGAGACATCGGTGGGTGGACGGCAGCACCGGTGGCTTGCGTATAATTCCGGGCTCGTCGGCGGAGAGTCTAGCAGCTACCCGGAACACCCGCCCAACGCACTGCCGGAGAGTTTCGCCGATGAAAATGACGTTCGCGCTGTTTGGCTCCCTTGCGCTCCTGTCCATGTTCGCTGCGCCAGCGCTCGCCGGCGATGCCGCAGCCGGGGCGCAGAAATCCGCGGTGTGCGGAGCCTGCCATGGCGCCACCGGCAGCAGCATCAACCCGGAATGGCCGAATCTGGCCGGCCAGCATGAGTCATACATCGCCGCCCAGCTGGCGCTGTTCAAGCAGGGCGCGCGCGACAATCCGCTGATGATGCCAAACGCCGCATTGCTCTCGGACCTGGACATGCAGGACCTGGGGGCTCATTTCGCGAGCCAGACACCGGCAGGGCTCGAGGCCGATCCATCCATCTACAAGACTGGCGAAAAGCTCTATCGGGGCGGCGACTCCGAGCGCAGACTGCCGGCCTGCATCGCCTGTCATGGCCCCCAGGGCAGGGGTAACGCGCCAGCAAGGTATCCGGCACTAGGCTCACAGCATGCGGTCTACACGTACAACCAGCTCAAGGCCTACGCGGAAGGCAGGCGACGCGCGCCGGGCAACGACATCATGCAAGTGGTCGCGGCCAGGCTGACCGACGACGAAATGCGCGCACTAGCCTCCTACACGCAGGGCCTGCGCTGATTCAGCAGTACCAAGAGGATGACACCGATGACGAGATCCCTGCTTTGCATGCTCATTGCCATGTACTCGCTGACCGCCTGTAGCAAGAACGCGCCTGACGAGAAACCAGCGACACCGGAACCAGCGCAGCAGGCTGCACTGCCCGCCTCCATGCCAGCCTCCGATGCCGGGTCGCTGAAGCCGCCCGCGGAGTTACAGCCGCCCGGCGGCGCAAGCGACGGCGAGGCCGTTGAAGAAGGCACGACGACCACGAGCCCGATCGCCGCGGCGGTTGCGGCGAATGCGCCCGCGCTGCCTGCGACAGAACCGCTACGCTGGAAAAAGGGCGAAAATTACACGGAATTTGCGGTGGCACAGCCGGTCAGCACCGCGCCCGGAAACGTCGAAGTGATCGAAGGCTTCTGGTATGGCTGCCCCCACTGCTTCGAAATCGAACCAGAGCTGGTGGCCTGGGAAGGAAAGAAACCCGCCTGGATACAGTTGAAACGGCTGCCGGTCATCTTCAATGAAGTGACGCGCGAGGACGCACGGCTGTATTTCACGATCGAGGGGCTTGGCCTCGTCGACAAGCTGCACGGCGAGGTGTTTCGCGAAGTGCACGTGCGCAGCCACCCGCTGACGGTCGTGCGCGGCAATCGTGTGGATCCTGCGGCGACCGAGAAATCGGCGCGTGAATTCCTGATGTCCCACGGCGTGTCGGCCGAGGATTTTGCGCGCCACTACCGGACATTCTCGACCGAAAACAAGCTGCGCCAGGCCGAGAATCTTGCACACCGCTATCAACTCGACCATACGCCAATCGTGGTCGTGCAGGGCAAGTACCTGACCGATGTCGGCATGGCAGGGGGACGGAAGGAGTTGATTCAGCTGATCAACGATCTGGCGGCCCGCGAGCACGGCGCACCCTGAGCGGCCGCCGGCGTGCTGAACTGTTTCGTTCCAGGCACCCAGGGGCTCGACCGCCTCGATCCGCCACCGGCGGAGATCCCCGAGCAATGCGTCTGGGTGGATCTGCTCGAGCCGACGGTATCCGAGGAACGCGCAGTCGAGCGCCTGCTCGGGATCGACGTGCCCTCGCGCGAGGAAATGCGCGAGATCGAAACCTCGAACCGCCTCTACGAGGAAAACGGCACGCTGTATATGACGACGACCGTGGTCACGAAGATTGACACCGACCGCCCGGAATCCGCAGCGGTCACGTTCATTTTGTCGCACAACCGGCTGATCACGAACCGCTACGTCGATCCACTGCCATTCCGCCGCTTCATCGCTTACGCAGAGCGCCATCCCGCGGCCGTGACGACTGCGCCCGGCATCCTGGCGGGGCTCCTTGAGTCGATCATCGAGCGCACCGCGGATGTACTCGAGCGCGTGGGCCTCGGGCTCGATGACCTGTCTGCCAGCGTGTTTGCGCCGGAAATGAAGGCGCCGATCCGGGCCCGCAACCTGCGCGGCGTGATGGAGCGCATCGGCCGCGACGGCGACCTGACCTCAAAGGCGCGCGAAAGCCTGGTGACCCTTGCGCGCCAGCTCACATTCATCCAGCAATCGACCGCCGTGCAGATTCCCAATGAACTGCGCGCGCGCTACCGCAGCATGTCGCGCGACGTGCTCGCGCTCTCCGATCACGCATCGTTCGTCGCGAACAAGTCGAGTTTCATGCTGCAGGCGACACTCGGCCTGATCAATATCGAGCAGAACAACATCATCAAGATTTTCTCGGTCGCGGCCGCGGTGTTCCTGCCGCCGACCCTGATTGCAAGTATCTACGGCATGAATTTCCATGTCATGCCCGAGCTCGACTGGCCCTTGGGCTATCCGCTCGCGCTCGGGATCATCCTGGTCTCGGCGGTATTGCCCTACGTCTATTTCCGCCGTCGCGGCTGGCTTTAAACTATACAGAATGTTCTGTATAGTTACGCGATGGGACGCCCACCGCTAGCCAAGGAAAAAATCCTCGCCGCCGCCCGACAGATCGTCGAGCAGGACGGCGCGGGCTGCCTGACCTTCGACGAGCTGGCCAAGGTCAGCGGCGTCACGCGCGGCGGCATCACCTACCACTACCCCACCAAGGAAGACCTGCTGCGCGGGCTGCTCGAGTCGGACTTCGCGCAGTGGAAGGAGTCCGAAACCGCGCCGACACCGACCGACTGCGATCCCGATACGGCGCGCCTGCTCGGCTTCATCCGCACCTACACCTCGCGGGATGAGTCGCACCGCCGATTCCTTTGCGGGATGCTCTCTGCCGCGACGCTCAACCCATCCCTGATGGATCCCTGCCGGCAGGAACTGCAGGAGCGGCTGGGCCGCAAGCAGTGGACCGAACGCGACCTGCGCATGCACATCCTGCACCTCGCCGCCGAGGGGCTGATGTGGCAGGAACTGTTCCAGATGTTCTCGATGCCGGCCCCTGCCAGGGCGCGGCTCATCGCCATGATGGAAAGACTCGCCAAGGAAGCCTGAAGCATGATTCCGTCTCAAAACGCGGCGGCCATCCGCCCAGTCAGCCTCCCTGTTGCCGCGCTGGCGCCCTGCCTGTTGCTGGCCTCCCTGTGGCTCGCCGCCTGCGGCCAGGATGGCCAACAGCAGTTTCCGCCGCCGGATGTCAGCGTAGCGACGGTCGTGCAGCGCTCCGTCACCGAATGGGACGACTACAGTGGCCACATCGAGGCCATCGAAGCGGCCGAGATCCGTCCGCGCGTGACCGGCCACCTGAACCAGGTGCATTACCGCGAGGGCGGCCTGGTCGAGAAAGGGCAGTTGCTGTTCACGATCGATGATCGCGAATACGCAGCGGCCGCGGACGCCGCGCGCGCCGACCTCGCGCGGGCCGATGCCCGCCTGACGCTCGCGCAGCAGGAACTCACGCGTGCAGAGGCGCTCATCAGTGCCCGCGCCGTCTCGCAGGGTGAGCTCGAGTCGCGTCGCGTCGAATTCCAGCAGGCCGGGGCCGACAAGCTGTCCGCACAGGCGCACCTGACCCAGGCCGAATTGAACCTGAGTTTCACGCGTGTCAGGGCGCCATTCGCGGGCCGCGCGGGTGGCGCGCTCGTCAAGCCCGGCAATCTCGTCAGGCCAAATGAGTCCCTGCTGACCACGCTGGTCTCCGTGGATCCCGTCTATGTGAGTTTCACGGGCGACGAGCGCGCGTACCTGCGCTACCAGGATCTCGCGCGTGCCGGCAATCGCCAGAGTTCCCGCGATGCGCCCAACCCGGTGCTGGTCGGGCTCGCGAATGAGGACGGCTTCCCGCACAAGGGCGAGATGGACTTCGTGGACAACGCGCTTGATCCGGAAACCGGCACGATCCGCGCACGTGCCGTGCTGCCGAACGCTGACGGCGTATTCACGCCAGGATTGTTTGCGCGCGTGCGACTGCTGGGCGGTTCGCGTGACAACGCGCTCCTGATCCACGACCAGGCAGTGATGACCGACCAGGATCGGCGCTTCGTCTACGTCATCGGCGAAGGCAACACGGCGCAACGCAAAGACGTGCGCCTCGGCGCGCCGGTCGAGGGCCTGCGCATCGTTGAGTCCGGCTTGCAGGC
>JANPCY010000531.1:0-1771 GCA_031431175.1 Steroidobacteraceae bacterium
GTCACCACGCGGCGCTGGTAGACCGCTCGAGGCCGGCAATTCCCAGTAGCGCCGCACGCTGCTCGCGCCGGTTTTCAGATCGACGCTGAGCGTATGCGCGGGCCCCAGGCGGCGGACATCCGCGAGCAAGGTCCCCGCGCCCGGCACGTATTCCCACGACAGGAATTGCGCCAGGCTGTCCACGTCGAGCCGCCGGGCCACGCGGCCGGAAGCCAGCAGCACTTTGATCTCGGAACCGAACACGAGCCCGTCTGCATCCAATGCGTAGTAGAGGGGCTTGATCCCCACGTGGTCCCGCGCGAGGACGACTTGTCGGCGGATGCGATCGTACAATGCGATGGCGAACATGCCGTTGAGATGGCGCGGAAAATCAATCCCGACCTGCTCCCAGAGGTGCACGATGACTTCGGTGTCCGAGGCCGTGAGAAAGCGATGCCCCTGTGACTCCAGCAAGGCCCGCAGTTCACGGAAATTGTAGATCTCGCCGTTGAAGATCACCGCCACGGTCCCGTCTTCGTTGAAGATCGGCTGGTGACCGCCCGCGACATCGATGATGGACAACCGGCGCACGCCGAGCGCCACCGGCCCGTCCACCAAGTAGCCCGAATCGTCCGGACCGCGATGCACCATCGCCTCGCACATGGGCACGAGCTCCGCTTGCGATGCGGCGGCACCCCGTAATGTGACGATACCGGCGATGCCGCACATCAGGCGACGAGATTGAGCAGCTTGCGGACTCTCGCCTCGTACACTGGACGAGCATATTCCCGCTCATAGAGCGCGAGCGCCGCGCGGACACGCGCACTCGTGCCTGGCCCGTCCGTCAACGCGCTCAGCAGTCCTCCCGCCAGCGACGCGGCATCCGGCTCGACCAGATAACAGACGCTATCGTCCAGCACCTGCGTATGCGACCAGATCCGGGTTGCAACAATCGCACGCCCCATTGACAGATTTTCATAGATCTTGAGCGGTGTATTGGTGCCATAGATGCGTGGCGACACCAGCACCTGCGCCGATTGCAGGTAGCGGCTGGCAGTCGCTTTCGACACCGTGCCGGTGAGATGGCACGCGCCGCGAATTCCCAGCGAGTCCGCAAGCTGGCGGAGAGCTGCGACCTGATCATCCGTTCCACCTACCAGCAGCAGGCGAGCCGAGGATATTTCGCGGAGCACCTGCGCAAACGCCTGCACCAGCATTTCCAGTCCCTGGTACACCTCGAAGGTGCCGGCGTAGGCGATCACCGGATGCCCCGGCCCGAAATCCACTGTCTTGCCAACATTGCCGAGCGCGCCCGGCCCGGCGGGATTGCGCAGGCGCACTTCGTCAAAAATCGAGTTCTCGATCAAGACATGCCGTTCCGGCGGCACGCCTTGTTCGAGCGCGTGATTGCGCAGGTCCGGACAGACCGTCGCCACGGCATCCGCCGCCTTCAGCGAGTTGTCCTGCAGGAAGCTGAAAAGCCGGATCAGGAGCCTGGACTTCGTGAACTGGAAATTGGTGAGCTGTTGTGACAGGTCCGAATGCATTTCATACACCAGGCGGAATTTGAAGAATGGCTTCAGGAAACGGCACCAGAACACCGCCTCCTCGTGGGCAAACACGACCTGGTAGCGGCGCCGCAAAAGAAGCCCGATCGTCCACGCGACCATGAACATGTCCAGCAGCAGTTTCCGCCAGGACGGCCCGATCGGAATGGGCCCCAGAATTCGCAGGCGAGGAATGCGGATGATATGCAAACCCGGAATTTCCACGTCCTCGCCCGAGCCGTAGG
>JANPCY010000532.1:0-6066 GCA_031431175.1 Steroidobacteraceae bacterium
GCACCGATTTCCGCGGCGAGCTGTTTCCGGGCAGCGCGCGGCTGCTGGCGCTCGCCGACGAACTGTCGGAACTGAAAACCATTTGCCATTGCGGGCGCAAGGCAACGATGGTCGTGCGTGTTGGCGCCGACGGCGCGGTCGAGCAGGAGGGTGCGCAAGTGGAGATCGGCGGCAACGAGCGATACCTGTCGTTGTGCCGGCGCCATTTCTTCGAGGCAACAGGCCGGCGCGGCAGCGCGCGCTAAGGGCTGATCAGCCGTCGAGCTTCAGCAGCGCGAGCTTTGCCTCCTGCAGGTAGAGCCGGTCGCCTTCCCGGCCGCGCATGTTCTCCGATTCGGCCTCGCTGATCAGCTCCGCATCCAGTGCCCAGGACTGCAGGATCCTGCGCTTCTGGTCGCGATTCAGCCGTGCGTCCTCCAGCACCTCGCTGGGACGCGAGAAATACCGGGTCGGATCCATGACCGCATTGTCGACGTCAATCCGGGTGCCTTGATTCGCCATCGCCGTTCCTGTTGGAACCACGTTAAGCCCAATGGGTTCCCCAGGCAACAACGACAAAGGCAGGAACGCGATCCGGCCTTCGGTTCGATCGATCGGACGTCCGGATCAGCGCAGGTAATGGAGCTGGTGATCCTGGATGATCACGCGATCGCCGACACGCAGATTCATTTTCTCCAGCTGCGTAACCTGTGCCCAGCGCCCGTCATCGAGCCGGACATCGAATTGGTAACCTTCCGTCTGCTCTTGGTTGTTTTTCTGGATCTGATGCCCGATCACGCCACCAGCCACCGCGCCGGCCGCGATGGCGGCTGCCTCGTGGTCGCGGGTGTTGATCTGGCTGCCGGCCACGCCACCGATGATGGCGCCGAGCACGGCACCTGCGCCGATGTCCATCTGCTGGTCCCGAAGCCGGACTTGTTCGATGCGCTCGATATTGCCGCAGGTTTCACAACGGGCGCGTATGTCGCTCCTGTTGTCGTAGCGAGGCTGGGAGCCGCAAGCGGCAAGTAGCACCGCAGTCAGCGCGACCAGTCCGGTCGTCAGAGTAATTCTGCGCATGGGAACCTCTTGATCGGTGCAATCGTGGATGTCGTGACAAGACTACCGACGCAGCCTGCATGTGTCGGTACGGCAGCGTACGGAGCGTCAATGATTGGCTGGGCACGAAATGGACCCGGTGGCGCAGTTTGGGCGGCGTTTGGCTTCAAAGCGCTCGCATCAGGGGAATTGGCGCCGGTACTGGTCGACGACTGACTGGTAGCACTCGCAGGACGCTGCCTCGAGCCCCCGGCGGCTTGCAATCCTGATATCGCCGCGGCTGTAATGAAAGAGTTTCCTGCGCTGCAAGGCACCCGCGGCGATCGTGATCGCGCTGCGCTGGACGCCGAGCATGTCGGCCAGGTACTGGTGGGTCAGGTAAAAATGATCCGCATGCGCGCGGTCATGCGTCAGGAGCAGCCAGCGCGCGAGTCGCGCCTTGATTTCGTGGAAACGGGTGCAGGCGGCGGTTTGCGAAAGCTGCGCGAGCAATACGAACAGGTAACGATTCAGTGTGCGGCGCAGTGCCGGGCTCTGCCGGATTTCGCGTTCGAATTGCGCGGCGCTCAATCGCAATGCCGTGCCGGATCCCTGTACGACGCCGCGCAGGCGCGCTGAATTGACGCCCAGCACCATGGTCGTGCCGAGCATGCCCTCATTGCCGATCAACCCCATTTCGAGTGCTGGATGGCCGGTAACATTCGCGACCAGCGAAATGAAACCGGTCAGCGGAATGTAGACATGGCGCAGCGGCTGATCAGGCTCGCACAGGACAGTTCCGAAGCTCAGGTCAACTTGTTCGCAGTGCTTCAGGATGCGGTTGCGGACCTTGTGCGGCAGACCATCGATCAGGCGATTGACCACCAGCGCCGCATTTGCGGCAGACACGCCTTATGCCCCTGAGCCTTTGACTCGCACCAGCAGCAACACGCCTGCGATGAGGGTCGCCGCGCCAAGCCAAACGGGAATATTGACCGTTTCCTTGTCCTTGACAGTCAGTTCGAGCGGCCCGATCTTCGTTTCGTGGGTTTCTTTCGTGTAGGTGAAGCCGCCGTACGCCAGGCCCAGTACGCCTGCAACGATCAGCAAGAGCGCGGCAAATTTGTTTCCATTCATGAGTAACACTCCTGGTCCCGATGTTTGCGGCTGAAATTCAGGGGCAGCGGCAAGTGCCTGGCCACCCCTGAATCACAGCTAAGGTCGCAGATAGCGGCGAAGATCAGGGCTTCAGCTGCATGTCGTTCTTGACGGAGGTCACGCCGCCGACATTCTGGGCAACCACGACTGCGTGATTGATGTCGGTCTGTGAATTGACGAAACCGGAGAGCTGCACAACGCCCTTGAAGGTCTCGACGTTGATCTCGGACGACTTGAGGGTCTCGTCACCCAATATTGCTGTCTTCACCTTCAACGTGATTACGCTGTCGTCAACGTACTCGGCTGTCGACTCGTGGGTGCGCGTGGCTGCACAACCCATGAAACCGATCAGGACCAGGGGCAGCAGGAACGTAAACCGATGCAATGACTTCGCCATATCCAGACTCCTTTGGAATTCGAGCCAACGATCTCGAGAAGGAGATCCGGCCAATGCGCGTCACTGTGGACGCAGCGCGAAACGCAGTCTGTTCGGTAGCGAACACAGAATGTTCGAACCATCCAGAAGATTACTGACCATCATTAACGGTTGTGCATTTCTGCTGAAGCTCCTGGTAGGTATTCCGTTCCTGCATGCCTTCCTGGATCTTGTGGCCTGCGACGCCACCGGCGATGGCACCGCCGGCGGTAGCCAGCTTCTTGCCGTCACCGCTGCCGACCTGATTGCCAAGAACGCCGCCGATCACCGCACCCGCGACCGTTCCCGCGATCTGGTCGGGGTCCTTGGTGGGCTTCGTCAGAGTGACGAGTTCATCGTGACATTCCTGCCGCGGACCACTCGCCGTCTTCTCATCCATATTCCGGTATCCGGCGACGGCAGCAACTGCCGTGATTGCCAATGCGCCTACGACGAGGCCCACAACGAGTTGCTGGTTCATGATGTCTGTTCTCTACCTTGTAACGATTGTTTCATCGGGAAATCTGCGGTGCCTGGCTTCATCATCGTTGTGCTGTGCCGCTCAGGAGTTTCACAAAGGCCAGGAGGATGATTGCTCCCAGCAGTGATACGAGCATACCCGAGAGACTGAAATTGCCCTGGTTGATGGTCGATGCCCCGAAGAGGCGGCTCAGGAACAAGCCACCCAGGAATGAGCCGACGATTCCGACCACCACATTAAGGATGATCCCCTGCCTGCTGTTCGTTCCCATGATCATGCTTGCGATCCAGCCAATTACGCCGCCAACCAGGAGCCAGATGATCAGGTTCATGTGCTATTCCCTCGCATTTCTCTGAGTGCTGTGAGGTTGGCCGCGACTGGAGCCGGTGTCTGTACGGTGGCGCACCGAGCCCAATGGCGCCCGGGCCCCGTTAGTCCTGCCTGGCAGGCCTAAGTGCGGTATCGTACAAACGGGATCAGGCGCCGGAAAGTGGCCTGAGGTGGAATGCAGGAATGGCTGTGTAGAGTCATGGCGATCATTCCCGACACGCCGCAGCAGAATCACCTGCTTGCAGCACTGCCCGCGGAAGAGTGGAAGCGTCTTCAGCCGCTGCTGGAGTTGCAGCCGATGCCGTTGGGCCACGTCCTGTACGAGTCGGGCGATGCGATGCGGCACGTGTATTTCCCGACAACTTCCATCGTTTCCCTGCTGTATGTAATGGAAGACGGATCCTCGGCTGAGATCGCGATCGTCGGCAACGAGGGGATCGTCGGGATTTCGCTGTTCATGGGTGGCGAGACGACCCCGAGCCGCGCCGTCGTTCAAAGCGCTGGCTCCGCGTATCGCATGCCGGGAAAGTACCTGAAAGAGGAATTCTTCCGCGCTGGCCCACTGCAACGGCTCTTGCTGCGCTATACGCAGGCGCTGATCACACAGATGGCACAGACCGCGGTCTGCAATCGCCATCATTCCGTGGAGCAACAACTCTGCCGCTGGCTATTGATGAGTCTCGATCGGCTGGTCTCGAACGAATTGGCGATGACCCAGGAATTGATTGCCAACATGCTGGGCGTACGGCGTGAAGGCGTCACGGAATCGGCAGGCAAATTGCAGAAACTCGGATTGATCAATTACAACCGCGGCCACATTGTCGTGACTGACCGGCCGGCATTGGAAGCGCACTCCTGCGAATGCTATGCGGTCGTCAAGAAGGAATTCGATCGATTGCTTCCCTGGATCACTGCCACGTCGTCATTCACGCCGGCTGGCCTGAATCCGCAAGCAATGACCTGAAGAAGCGCGTTCCGACCAGCAGAGTCGTTTGTCCCGCGCGCAGCCTGCCTGCCATGATCGTCTCGTCATGACAACCCGTTATTGCGTGAGGCAGTTCACGGTTCACGCAACGCGGCATGTGTTATGTACGCTGCCGCACAGAGCTCGGAACCAGGGCTCAAATACCTTTCGGCATCGTCCCAACTAGCGCAGCTAGGAACTTTGAACGTGCCGAACCTGGATCAGAAACGAACGAACGATGTCGCCCTTGGCGAATCCAATTGGCGCGCGGGAGCCAGCCAGTTCCAGCACCTGCTGCGGCGCGGGAGTTCGAGCCGCCAATCCGGCGAACCAACGAGACCGCGCAATGCACCAGGCTCGTTCGACGATGCTTTGCTCCATCTGGCCGCTGCCGAAAAGAAACTTTTTGGTGCTCTGCGCGAGAACGAGAGTCTGAAGTTAAACAACGAACACCTGATGCAGGCGCTGGAAGATGCCTCGCGGCGGGCCGTGGCTGCGCAACGCGTGGCTCAGCACGACGGGCTGACCGGGCTGCCGAATCGGCTGTTGCTGATCAAGCGGCTGCAAGTGGCGATCAAGACTGCCTCTGAGCGGCACCGGCAGTTGGCACTGTTGTTCATCGACCTCGACGGTTTCAAGATCGTGAATGACCGCTTCGGGCACGGGACCGCCGACAGATTGCTGTCGGCCGTCGGCGCTCGCCTCATGGCCAGCGTCCGGGACGACGATATCGCCTGCCGCTATGGCGGCGACGAGTTCGTAGCGCTGCTGTCGAACCTCGACGACGCAGCGCTCGCCGTTGGCATCGCGGAGAAGATCCGCAGGCACATTGGCGAGTCCTATTCGATCGACGGCATGGAAATTCACATCGGCGCTTCCATCGGCCTGGCCATGTATCCCTCGGACGGCGAGCGCTACGACGCACTGTTGAACCGCGCCGACGCCGCCATGTATCGCGACAAAGCCGCTCGGCGAGCGCGTAGCGTTATGTGAAGCGGCAGGCTCTGCCAGCACATTGCAGCGAGATCGGTTTGCCATAACTTAATTTTCCGTCTGCTTCATGCACCGACGGCTTGCAAGCTCACAGCTTGCTCGACAGAATTACCGGGAAGGGCCATTGCTCCAGCCGCCACGGCGAGCGGGCACTGATCAAAAATGATTACCCCAGGTCACACCGCGCAGCCGAATCGCCCTGGCAATGCGTTGAACGGGGATCAGCCTTACGCCGCCGATGATTTGCCTGAGCGGATCGATGCGAATGATCCGACCGAGGATCTCGCTAACGATGTGACGTGCGAGCTACCGAACCCCGGCACGCGGACGAATGTAACGTCGCCACCGGCAATCGGCGCCGACGCAGACACAGCCGCACGTGAGGCGGCGCGAAATGCAGCGATCGTGACCAGCGGCACCCTGCTGCGTGAGCGTTACATCCTCGAGCGGCAACTCGGAAACGGTGGCACGGCGGTAATTTTCCGGGCGCGGGACTTGCGGCGCGATGGAACGAGCGACGATGGCCAATACGTTGCCATCAAGTTGCTGCGCCCGGAGTTCCGAGATCGACCCCAATGCATCGAGCGGCTCAAAAGGGAATTCCGCCAGACGCAATCGCTCACGCACCCGAACGTCGTGCGCTTCTACGACCTCGACTGCGATCGGGGAACGTGGTTCATTGCGATGGAGCCACTCACCGGCGAGACC
>JANPCY010000533.1:0-9530 GCA_031431175.1 Steroidobacteraceae bacterium
AGTGACCGTAGGGCTCAAGCTCGGAAGGCTTGATGCCAAGTGAATGCGCAACTTCAATGATTGGTTTCATGAGTACAATTCTATCGTGAATCTAGACGCTTGTAAGTCGTAAAGCAGCCTGCTCCAACGTCGCGTCATCCTTCGCGAAACAGAAGCGGACCAGCCGCGTCGGTAACGGGTCAGCGCAGAATGGTGATAGCGGGATTGCGGCGACGCCGTGCTTCCGCGTCAGCTCCTTGCAGAACTCCACATCCGGCATCTGCGAGATCCCGCCGTAATCCGCGAGCTGGAAATAGGTCCCGGCGGTCGTCATGAGCCTGAATCGCGAGCCCGCCAGCAGCGCGGCGAAGCGGTCGCGACGGACCTGGTAGAAGGCTGCCAGCCCATCCTGAAATACCGGCTCCTCGCGCATGAACTCCGCGATCGCATGCTGGATCGGTGTCGACACGGAGAACGTCAGGAACTGGTGCACCTTGCGGAATTCCGCGGTCAACGCCGGTGCCGCCACGCAATACCCGATTTTCCAGCCGGTGGCGTTGTAGACCTTGCCGAACGAAAACACCGCGAAGCACCGGCCGCGCAGGCGCTCGTTCGACAGCACACTGGAATGCCGCCTGCCGTCATAAACAAGGCACTCGTAAACCTCGTCGGAAAGCAGCAGCGCCCCGCTCGGTTCGAGCAGGTCGGCGATGCGTTTCCAGTCGTCTGCAGTCAACACCGCGCCGGTCGGATTGTGGGGCGTATTGACGATCAGGAGGCGCGTGCGCGGACCGATCGCAGCCGCAAGCCGATCGTAGTCGATGCCGAAATCCGGCATCCGCAGCGGCACGCGTCGCAGGCGCGCGCCCGCCAGTTCAGCTGCCGGCCCATAGGAATCATAGGACGGGTCGAGCATCACGACTTCGTCGCCGGGGCGAACAACGGCGTGAATTGCGGCAAACAAGGCCTCGGTGCCGCCCGCCGTGACCGTGATTTCACTCACGGCGTCGATCGACAGGCCATGCCGGTGCTGCGCCTGACCGGCAATGGCCTCGCAGAGCGCAGGCAATCCGGGCATCGGCGCGTACTGATTGTGCCCGGCGGCCAGGTGCTCCGCGATCAGCCCGCAGAGGCGTGCGGGCGGCTGGAAGTCCGGGAAGCCCTGGCCCAGGTTGATCGCGCCCGTCTCGCTTGCGAGGCGCGACATGACCGTGAAGATCGTCGTGCCGACACCGGGCAGCTTGCTGTCCGGCAGGGACATCATTGATTGCCGGCGATCGCCTGCTGCACGTCCAGTTCGCGTCGCTTCTGCTGGCGCTGCATGTAGATACCCGCCGTAATGACGCCGATTGCGACGATGAGAACCAGGATTGATGCCAGCGCGTTGATGTCCGGACTGACGCCGAGCCGTACCTTCGAGAATATCAGGACCGGCAAGGTGCTCGAGCCCGGGCCATTGACGAAACTCGTGATGACGAGGTCATCCCAGGACAGCGTAAAGGCCAGCAGCCAGCCCGCGAGAATCGCGGGCATGATGATCGGCAGCGTGATCAGGAAAAAGACCTTGGCCGGCCGGGCGCCGAGGTCCATCGCAGCTTCTTCCAGCGACTCATCGAGCGTCGCGAGCCGCGACTGCACGACAACCGTGACATAGGCCATCGAGAACGTGATGTGCGCGATCACGATCGTCGTGAAGCCGCGCCCCGCCGGCCAGCCGAAGGTCAGTTCCATTGCAACGAACAACAGCAACATCGACAGGCCGGTGATCACTTCCGGCATCACGAGCGGCGCAGTCGTCAGGCCGGTCAGCAGCGTGCGGCCCCGGAAACGCCCGAAGCGCGCCAGCGCGAGGCCAGCCAGCGTGCCCAGGATCATTGCGCCGGTTGCGTTGACGGCCGCAATCTTGAGCGAAAGCTTTGCGGCATTGAGAATCGCCTCGTTATGGAATAGCGCCACGTACCACTTCGTCGAAAAACCCGCCCAGACCGTGACCAGGCGCGACTCGTTGAACGAGTAGACGATCAGCGACAGGATCGGGATGTAAAGGAACGCGAAGCCGAAGGCCATCATCGTCATCACGAAGATCGAGCGCCGCTTCATCGGTGCGCCCCCACCTGCTGACCCTGGACGCGTTGCAGGATCATGATCGGGACCACGAGCAGCAGCCGCATCGCTATGGCAACGGCGCTCGCTATCGGCCAGGCGCGGTTATTGAAGAACTCCTCCCACAGCACGCGGCCGATCATCAGCGAATCCGGGCCGCCGAGCAGCGCCGGGATCACGAATTCGCCGACCGCCGGAATGAACACGAGCATGCTGCCGGCGACGATTCCTGTCATCGTCAGCGGCACTGTGATCCTGAAAAACGCCTTCACCGGCCGGCAGCCGAGATCGGCTGCTGCCTCCAGCAACGTCAGGTCCAGCTTCTCGATGGCCGTGTACAACGGCAGGACCATGAATGGCAGATAGGAATAGACGATGCCGAGATAGACGGCGAAATTGGTCTGCAGCATCACAATGGGCTCGTCGATGACTCCCATGGATATCAACATGTTGTTGATGAGTCCGTTGTTCTTGAGTATTCCGATCCACGCATAAACGCGCAGCAGGAACGAGGTCCAGAACGGCAGCATCACCAACAGCAGCAGCAGGTTGCGCCAGGAGGGCTTCGAGCGCGCAATGCCATAGGCCATCGGGTAGCCGATCAGCAGACACAGGATCGTCGAAAACCCCGCGGTCAGGATCGAGTTCGCGTAGGCATTCCGGTAGAGAGCGTCTTCCCAGAGAAATGTGTAATTCGCCAGGTTGATCTTGAGCTCCATGACCTGTGCGGAGGCCCAGGAGATGAGCGGGTCGTAGGGCGGCATGCCGAGCCGCATGTCCGACACGGAAATCTTGAGGACAATGAGGAATGGGATCAGGAAGAACAGCAGCAACCACAGGTAGGGCACGCCAGTCACGGCCGTGCGCCCGGTCATGCCCCAGCCCCTCAGCCTGGTGCTGGCCCAGCGATAGGGCCCAAGCGCGCGGATCCAGGCCATCAGCTCGGCCAGCACGAACGGTGAACTTCGCCCATTCGCGGACCGGTCGCGGTTCACTGCGTGACCACCACCGGACTCGAGGAATCCCAGAAGAGCCAGACCGGTTCGTCCCATGAAATGGGCCTGCCGCCGGATTGCCGCACGATATTCGGCTTGGTTACCCTCACCTCGCGTCCGCCTGCGAGGCGCACGAGATAGATGGACTGATCCCCTAGATACGCGATCTCCGCAACGACGCCTTCGACGCGGTTGTCGCCAATGCCCTGCGGCGCGTCACGCGAGATTTGTATCTTCTCGGGGCGCAATGCCACCCAGACAGTCGCATTCGGTGCCGCGCTCACACCGTGACTGACGTGAAACACGCCGCCGAGATCCGCGGCCTCGACCCGCACGTAATCGGGTTCGTCCTCGATCAGGCGCCCCTCGAACATGTTGACCGAGCCGATGAAGTCGGCCACGAAGCGCGAGTTCGGGTATTCGTAGATTTCGGTCGGCGTGCCGACCTGGACGATTCTACCGTGATTCATGACGCCGATGCGCGATGCCAGCGTCATCGCTTCCTCCTGGTCGTGCGTGACGACGACGAAGGTGACGCCGAGCGTCTCCTGGATGTTGATCAGCTCGAACTGGGTGTGCTGGCGCAGCTTCTTGTCGAGCGCAGCCAACGGCTCGTCCAGCAACAGCAGCTTCGGGCGCTTGACCAGCGAGCGGGCGAGCGCGACACGCTGGCGCTGGCCGCCTGAAAGCTGATGCGGCGCGCGCGAGGCAAATTGTTCCATGCGCACGAGCTTCAGCATTTCAGCGACGCGTACATCGATCTCGCTTTTTGGCAGCTTGTCCTGGTGCAGACCGAATGCGACGTTTTTCTGGACCGTCATGTGCGGGAACAATGCGTATGACTGAAACATCATGTTGACCGGCCGCTCGTAGGGCGGCAGCGCAGTGATGTCCACGCCGTCGAGCGAGATCGAGCCCGAAGTCGGCGCCTCGAATCCGGCCATCATCCGCAGCAGCGTCGTCTTGCCGCAGCCCGAGCCGCCCAGCAAGCAGAAGATCTCGCCGCGATAGATGTTCAGGGTGACGTCGTCAACCGCGACGAAGTCACCAAATTTCTTGGTGATCTTGTCGATCCGGACGTAGGGCGTGGCGCCCGGGTCCTTCCAGGGCTCGCTGCGATGTTCCTGGCGCGCGCTGGGCATGGGCGGCATCCCACCTCTTTGCGAAAGGCCCCGGCGAACGTCTCGCCGGGGCCTTGCAGGGCTTAGCTCATTGCCCGGTGCGAACCCGGGTCCAGGCGCGATTCAGGTCGCGGCTGAATTCCGGCGATTCCGCCAGATGCGAGTGCAGGTTCTTCTTGATCTCCGCAGTCGGATACACGGACGCATCGTTCTTGACGTCATCGCTGACGAGCGGCAGCGATGCGGCATTGCCATTCGCATAGGCGACGTAGTTGCTGATGCCAGCAGCGGCGGCCGGATCCATGATGAAATTGAGGAATGCGTGCGCGTTGCCGGGATGTGGCGCATCGGCCGGTATCGCCAGCATGTCAAACCACATGATCGCGCCTTCCTTCGGAACCGTGTACGCGACATTGACCGGCGTCGTGGCTTCTGCGCCGCGGTCACGCGCCTGCAGCACGTCGCCGCTCCAGCCAAGTGCCACGCAGAACTCGCCCGTCGCCAGGTCATTGATGTACTGGGCCGAATTGAAGGAACGCACATAGGGGCGCACTTTCATCAGCAGCTCCTCCGCTGCCGCCAGGTCCTCCGCCTTTTCGCTGTTCGGGTCGCGGCCAAGGTAGATCAGCGCGGAATCGATGACTTCGCTCGGGGCGTCGAGCATCGAGATGCCGCACTTTTCGAGCTTCTTTGCGTTACCCGGCTCGAAAATCGCGCTCCAGCTGTCGATGGTGTCGGTGCCGAGCGCCTTCTTGACCAGGTCCGGGTTGTAGCCGATGCCGGTCGTGCCCCAGAGATAGTTAACCGAATGTTCGTTGCCCGGGTCATGAAGGGCAACGCGCTCCATGATTTCCGGGTCCATGTTGACCAGGTTCGGCAGCTGCGACTTGTCGAGTTTCAGGAACACGCCAGCTTTGATCTGCCGTTCGAGGAAGTTGGCCGACGGGACGACCACGTCATAGCCAGTCTTGCCGGCCAGTAGCTTGGTCTCCAGCACTTCGTTGGAATCGAAGACATCGTAGGTGACTTTGATGCCGGTCTTGGCCTCAAAGTCCGCAATCGTGGTCTCGCCAATGTAGTCCGACCAGTTGTAGACGAACAGGATCTTGTCTTCTGGCTTTGGCGCTTCAGCGGCTTCTTCCTTCTTGCCGCCGCAGGCGGCCAGCATGACGACGGCCGCGACGAGCAGCCCGGAACGGAATTCACTGCGCATGGTTTCCTCCATCGCCGGGCGTCGCCCGGACCCTCCTGATCATTATCGGCCGGACTCTGGCGCCCGGTGCTTGTAGGCCTAATATAGCAGTCGTCGAGCGCGCTGCGCTCCCAATGCGTCCCCTTCAGCCGACGCCGATGTCCGCAGCGGTTAAATCGAGGCATCGGCGGGCCTTTTCGATCAACTCATCCACCTGGGTCTTTTCGATGATCAAGGGTGGGGCAATGATCATCGTGTCCCGCGTCGCCCGCATGACCAGGCCATTGGCAAAGCAATGATCGCGGCAGATCAGCCCGGTGTCTCCGCGGTTACGAAACAGGGTCTTGCTGCCTTTATGTGCGACGAGTTCCAGCGCCCCAATCAGCCCGACCCCCCGGACTTCGCCTACCAGCGGATGGTCGCCCAGCTCCCGCCAGCGCTTCTGCAGGTAGGGGCCGATGTCCTCGTGCACCCGCTCGACCAGGCGTTCGCGCCGCATGATCGCGAGATTTTCAATCGCGACCGCGCAGGCGACCGGATGCCCCGACCAGGTGAATCCATGGTTGAAATCGCCGCCCTTTTCGATCAGGACGTCCGCGACACGGTCCGAAACCATTACCCCACCCAACGGCTGATAGCCCGAAGTCAGGCCCTTGGCGATGGTCATGAAATCCGGTTCGAAGCCGAAAAGCTCGCAGCCGAACCAGCGGCCGGTGCGACCGAAACCGCAGATCACCTCGTCCGCGATCAGCAGGATTCCGTATTCGCGGCAGATCCGCTGGATCTCGGGCCAGTAGGTATCGGGCGGAATGATCACGCCGCCGGCGCCCTGGATCGGCTCGCCGATGAAGGCCGCGACGCGTTCAGGTCCGAGCTCCTCGATCTTCTCGCGCAGGCGCCGCGCGGCCCGCAGGCCATATTCAGCCGGGGTCACGTCGATGCCGTTCTCGTACCAGTAAGGCTGCTCGATGTGGGCGATGTCCGGGATCGGCAATCCGCCCTGGGCGTGCATGGCCGACATGCCGCCTAGGCTAGCGCCCGCCATCGTGCTGCCGTGATAGGCATTGATGCGGCTGATGATCACGCTGCGCTTTGGCTGGTCCAACAGGTCCCAGTAGCGCCGCGCCATGCGGACAATCGTGTCGTTCGCCTCGGACCCGGAATTGGTATAGAACACCCGCTTGAATTGCGGCGGCGTCAGTTCGGCAAGTTGTCTCGACAACTCGATTGCCGGCGGATGGGCACTCTTGAAGAAGCTGTTGTAGAAAGGCAGCTCGCGCATCTGGCGCGCCGCAACATCGGCAAGTTCATTGCGCCCGTAGCCGATGTTGACGCACCAGAGCACCGACATGCCGTCCAGGATCTGGCGGCCCTCGGAATCGTAGAGATAGACACCCTCAGCGCGCGTGATAATCCGCGAGCCCTCGGCTGCGAGCGCCCGGAAATCGGTGAATGGGTGCAGGTAATGCCGGGCATCCAGTTCCTGCCAGTCGCGGGTCGCTGACATTTTCATACGTTCAACAGCAGGTGTTCGCGTTCCCACGAGCTGATCACCCGCGAGAAAGTTTCGTATTCGTTTTCCTTGACCGCGCCATAGGCCGCGACGAAGCGTTCGCCGAACACCTCGACCAGTGGCTTGCAGCCGCGCAACATCGCGAGCGCATCGGCGAGCGTCATCGGCAGTCCGAACGGCAATTCGTAGGCCGAGCCGGTGATCGGCTCGGTCGGCTTGAGGCTTTCAATCATGCCGAGATAGCCGCAGGCGAGCGATGCTGCCATCGCGAGGTAGGGATTCGCGTCCGCGCCGCTGATGCGGTTCTCGATACGCCGGTCCTCGGGACCCGAGAATGGCACGCGCAAACCCGCGGTGCGGTTGTCGAAGCCCCACTGCACGTTAATCGGCGCCGAGTTGTAACGCGTGATACGACGATAGCTGTTGACGTTCGGCGCAAACAACGACATCGACGCCGGCAGGTACTTCTGCAGTCCGGCGATATGTGCCTCGAACAGCGGCGTCGCCTTGCCTTCGCCGTCGCTGAAGACATTGGTACCGGTCTTGCTGTCCACGATGCTCTGGTGGATGTGCATGGCGCTGCCGGGTTCGGTGGCGAGCGGCTTCGCCATGAAGGTCGCGTACATCTTGTGGCGCAATGCCGCCTCGCGCGCCGTCCGCTTGAACAGGAAGGCCTGGTCAGCGAGGTCGAGCGCATCGCCGTGGATCAGGTTGATTTCCATCTGCGCGGCGCCGGCCTCGTGGATCAGCGTGTCAATATCGAGGTTCTGCGCTTCGCAGAACGCATAGATGTCGTCGAACAGCGGATCGAATTCGTTGACCGCCGCGATGCTGTAAGCCTGGCGCCCGATTTCCGGACGGCCAGAACGGCCGACGGGAGGCTTCAGCGGATAATCCGGGTCGATATTCGGCTCGACCAGGAAGAATTCCAGTTCCGGAGCGACCACCGGCCGCCAGCCACGCGCGGCGTACAGATCCAGCACGCGACGCAATACATAGCGGGGTGACATCGGCACCGGGCGTCCGTCGTCATAGAAACAATCGTGGATGACCTGCGCGGTCGGCTCGGCGGCCCAAGGCACGACCCGTATCGTCTTCGGATCGCCGATCAGGTCCACGTCGATTTCCGACGGGTGAATCGCGCTGTCGTCATCCGGGTATTCGCCCGTAACGGTCTGCAGGAAAATCGATTCGGGCAAGCGCATGCCCTCGTCTTCCGCATATTTTTCGGCCGGCATGATCTTGCCGCGCGCGACACCGGACATGTCCGGAATGATTGCCTCGACCTCGGTAATCGAGTGGTCGCGCAGGAATTGCTTGATATCACTCATATCGATCTTCTCGCGGCACGCGTGCGCCCGGCCTGGCCAAAGGCCGCAAACAGCGCCCGGGAAAACGGGTTGTCCATGACCTTCCATTCCGGATGCCATTGCACGGCGAGCGCAAATGCCGGCGCGCTGGCAACCCGGAATGCCTCGACTACGCCATCGTCCGCTTTCGCTTCGCTGACGAGGCTGGCGCCCAGCTGCACCACACCCTGGGAATGCAATGAATTGACCTTGATGCGGCGTTTGCCAGCGAGTCCGTGCAGCAATCCGCCTTCAGTCAGCTCGACCTCGTGTGCTGGCGCGTACTGCACATCAAGCGGCTGCGTGCCGTCCTCGCGATGATCGAGCTTGCCCGGCAGTTCCTGCAGCTTCTGCTCCAGCGAACCGCCAAAAGCCACATTCATCTCCTGAAAGCCGCGGCAGATCCCGAACACCGGGAGGCCCGCCTCCACTGCGCGCGTGATCATCGGCAGGGTCGTCGCGTCGCGCTCCGGGTCATGCAGAGTGCCGGGTGCCGCGGGCTCGCCCTGGTAGCGATGCGGCTCCACATTGGAAGGGCTGCCCGTGAACAGGATGCCGTCGAAGGACTCCAGCCAGTCCTGCAGGTGTTGCTCGCCCAGCGCCGGCACGAGCACCGGCACCGCGTCGGCCGCCTGGGCGACCGCAGCGATGTATTTTTCGCCGACGCAATGGAACCAGTGGTGGCCCAAAAGACGGCGATCGGCCGGAATACCGATGACAGGCTTACGCATGAACATCTGTTGATTATTTTGAAAGGCCCCCGGTATGAGGACCCTTTCGACCGGGCTATTATCTCATAAACAGGGGGGTCGCCGCCCGGGCGTCGGCAGGCCTGAAAACGCCAATCCAAGGCCTGTTTTGGCCACTTGGGCCACGATTTTGCAATGCATAATCCTTGCCCGGCCTTATGACCGCTGGGTATCCTGAGCGGCGGCCAACTCAAGCCGCGCCCCAAAATCTTGAACGCCAGGTGCGAAATGGCCCTGCTCCGGGACGACTATTCGAATGCCCAGACTTTCCTCGCGGCTCAGCCGGCGGTGAAGGTCGTGGATCTGCTGTTGCCGGATCTCTCAGGGATTCTGCGTGGCAAGCGCATGGACATTGCGGATCTTTCCACGATCTACGACAGGGGGATGTACCTGCCGGGCTCCATGTTCGCGCTCGATGTCATGGGCGGGACGATTCAGGCTACCGGTCTCGGCTTCGATGAGGGCGATGCCGACCGGCCCTGCGTGCCAGTACCGGGCACTCTGTTTGCATCGCCCTGGATGGGACCCG
>JANPCY010000534.1:0-4941 GCA_031431175.1 Steroidobacteraceae bacterium
CGCTGCGCGCGCGGCTGCAGAGCATCACGCGATGCGCGCGCCTCGTAAATCTCGGGGATTCCAGTGTCGCAGCCCGGCGACATGACATCAGTGCTTTAATGGAATCCGCTGATACGTTACGATCCGCAGTGTCAACCGCGCGGTCGGGAAGGAACGCCGGCCACCGTGCAACCGCAAAAGCGGATTGTTACGTTCCATGCAACTTTATATTTTGGAGAACAATCTCATGACCAATATCCTGAAGGTGGGCGTCGCTGTTGCAGTCCTCGCGCTCGGCGCGGGCTGCCAAGACCTGAAGCCCATGCAGGCGGAAATCGACTCGCTCAAGTCGCAGGTTTCAAAGCTGTCCGGTGATGTGGACGGCGTGAAGTCCGCGGCGGACGGCGCGAACCGTGCCGCTGCCGCCGCACAGCAGGCTGCCACCTCGGCGCAGAACTCGGCTAACCAGGCCCTGTCTGCGGCACAGGCCTCACAGCAGTGCTGCGACGCGAACAGCGCGAAGATGGATCGCATGTTCGAAAAGTCGATGTCGAAGTAATCAACTCGGCACTCTGACGAAAAAAAGGCCCTGCAGCGGCAACGCTGCAGGGTTTTTCGTTTCAGGGTGCTACGGCGAAAGCGTTTGCCGTGTCACGCGGACCTCGCGCCGCGACGACCGCCGGCACGCCGCGTGCCTCACGCCATATCTGTTCGGCGGTTACCCAGTCGATTGCGAGCGGTTCCGAGCGCGTTGCTTCGACGATCAGCCGTGTCAGGTCAGTCAGCGTCAGCGGCTCGACCGCATCCTCCTGCAGCGGCGGATGTACCTCGATCAGGAGCTCACCGTCGTGCCAACCCCACTTGTAGGGCTGATTGACGATCAGCACCGGCGTGTCGACCGGCACCATCTGGAACAGGCGCTCGATGTCCTCGGGATAGAGCCTCATGCAGCCATGGGTGACCTGCATGCCGACACCCGCAGGACGGTTGGTGCCGTGGATCAGGTAGGCTCCACCCGGAATTCCCAGCCGCATCGCAAATCGACCCAGCGGATTGTCGGGCCCAGCCGGGACGATGGCGGGCAGGATGTCTCCGCGGCGCGCGTGCTCTTCGCGGACCGACTTTGGCGGCGTCCAGGTCGGATCCTTGATCTTGTTGACGATGCGCGTCGAGCCGAGTGGCGTTTTCCAATCCATCTTCCCGATGCTGACCGGGAACGTCCAGACAATCGGTTGTGCTCCAGCGCTCAGCGGCGGAAACCAGTAGAGCCGATGCTCCGGCAGGTTGATGACGATGCCTTTACGCAGCGCCTGCGGCAGCAGTCGCCGCTTCGGCAGCACGATCGTGGTGCTGTTGCCGGGCAGCCAGACGTCCACGCCCGGATTCGCGTTCGCAATTTCCTCGTAGCCGAGACCATTTTCGCGGGCGAGGTCGAGCAGGGTGTCGCGCTGGCCCGTTTTGGCCGTGCGCAACGCACCGATCACGTCGCTGCCAGGGGCAGGCAACGGAAAACTCTCGGCATTGGCGCGCGTGCCCGGCATGGCGAACGCCAGCGCGCCAACCAGCATCGGCAGATGCAGCACAAGGGTACGCGCCCGGGTCATGCGAGTATGGACAGTCCCAGCCGGTGTGGGTTTCGCATCAATAGCGGATTAGCGCCGAGCCCCAGGTAAATCCGCCGCCAAAGGTCTCGAGCAGCAGCGTCTGGCTGCGATGAATCCGCCCGTCCCTGACCGCCGTGTCCAGCGCGAGTGGAATCGATGCGGCCGATGTATTGCCGTGATCCTGCACGGTCACCACGACTTTTTCCATCGGCAACCCGAGCTTGTCCGCGGCAGACTGGATGATGCGCAGGTTGGCCTGGTGCGGTATCAGCCAGTCGATCTGGCTGCGCTCAATGCCATTCTTGGCGAGCGTCTCGTCGACCAACCGTGAGAGCGTGCGCACGGCGATCTTGAAGACTTCATTGCCGAGCATCTTGATGGCGGCGGTTTCGCCGCTGCGCAGCTTGTCGAATCCGCTCGATACGCCGTACGGAAAGTAGAGCAGGTCCTTGTAGCGTCCGTCCGAGTGCAAGTGCGTGCCGATGATGCCGGGTTCACCTGCCGGGGTCAGCACGACCGCACCTGCACCGTCGCCAAATAGCACGCAGGTGCCGCGGTCATTCCAGTCGGTGATGCGCGACAGGCAATCCACGCCAACTACCAGCGCGCACTGCGACTCGCCGATGCGCACGTACTTGTCGGCGATCGACAGCGCAAATATGAAACCGCTGCAGGCAGCCTCCAGCGAAAACGCCGGACAGCCGTGGATGCCAAGGCGCTGCTGCAGCAGCGTCGCCGTATTTGGGAAAATCAAGTCCGGCGTCGTCGTGCCGACCACGATGAAGTCGACATCCGCCGGCGTCAGCCCAGCCGCTTTCAGCGCGCGCCGCGCCGCATGCTCGGCCATTGAAGAACTGGTTTCGTCGGCCGCCACGATGTGGCGCCGCTCGATGCCGGTGCGTGTGCGGATCCACTCGTCCGTCGTATCGACGAGCTTCGCGAGTTCCGCATTCGTCAGCACCCTCTCCGGCAGGTAGCTGCCGGTACCAGCGACGCGCGAGTATCGGTTCACCATGGGCTTGCAGCTGCCGGGGCCGGGGCCCGGGTCATTCCTGGCCGGTTTCCTCGGCTGGAGTTTCGATGACCTTGCGGCCGCGATAGAAGCCGTCACGGCTGATGCGATGACGCAGATGCGTCTCGCCGGTCGTCGGATCCTTGGACAGTGCCGGCTTCGCGAGCCGGTCGTGCGATCGATGCATGCCGCGCTTCGAGGGGGTCTTGCGGCTTTTTTGTACGGGCATGGGACATCATCTCCGGTTCAGTGTTTCAGCAAATCCTTCAATCCTGCAAAGGGCCGCCGCATTTCCTGCGCTGGCGGCCCCGCGCCCGTGGCGCGCGTCAGCTGCGACCCTTGGGCCGTGCATTTCTCGCCGACGCCGTGAATCGGGATCAACGGCAGCGACAACAGCAACTCATCCTCGACCAGCTCGGCCAGGTCGACCTGCCGGGGATCGCCGGGGATCGCCTCATGATCCGCCGGCACCGGCGCGTCGTCGCGCTCTACAAATGCCAGCTGCGAAGTGGACTGCAATGTCCTGCGCATGGGTTCCAGACAGCGCTGGCAGGTCAGCAGAGCCTCAGCGCGAACCCTGAGCTCTCCGATCGGCACTCCACCGGCGGAACGCATGCTCATGCGCGCCTCGGCCACCCCTTCCGGTGTCAGCAGCCGATCCACCAGGCGCGTGAAATCGGCCAGGCGGAATTCCCGCTCCACGACCGTCGCCGCCGCGGCCAGATCCAGTGCGTCGAGCGGCTCCTTCAAGGCCATGGCCATGGGGGCGGTATCATAGTGAGCCCGGGTAGGGGTGTCAAAAACCTTTCCCGCGCAAATCCTTGTTTTTAAAGCGCTGATCCCATGCCCGTGTCTCTCATTCTCGCCTCCACGTCACCCTATCGCGCGGCACTCCTTAAGCGCCTCGGACTGCCCTTCACCGTGCAGGCGCCGGGCGTCGCCGAGGAACTGCTCGCGGGCGAGGCGCCGCCAGCGCGGGCCTTGCGGCTTGCGCTCGCGAAGACCCATGCCATCGCCGCAACACACTCGCGTGCCTGGGTGCTGGGATCCGATCAGGTTGCGGACTGCGACGGCCGGATCCTGGAAAAACCGGGCGACGCCGACGGTTGCATCCGGCAGCTCGCGGCTTGTAGCGGTCGGTCGGTGACGTTTTTTACCGCCGCTGTGCTGGCGCGCGGTGAGCCTGCAGCCGTGCATCAACACCTTGACCGGACGACCGTGCGATTCCGATCGCTCACCGGCGCTGAAATCACGCGCTATGTGCAGCGCGACCGCCCATTCGACTGCGCCGGCGGCTTTCGCTGCGAGGGGCTCGGCATCGCATTATTCGATGGCATTGATGGCAGCGATCCAACGGCCTTGATCGGATTGCCGTTGATCTGGGTCTCACGCGCATTGCGGCTGGCGGGCCTCGACCCGCTCGCCGCAACTTACTCCTGAGCGCCGGCTTTTCGCGGCAAGACAGCAAGCACTTTCCCGAGATCCTCGGGCAGTCCGACCGAGATCGCGACCCGCGACTTTGAGCCGGACCACTTGAATGCAATGGCGCTCGAATGAAGGAACATGCGCCGCAGGCCGAATTCGCGCATACGGGAATTGAACTCCCGCTGGCCGTACTTTTCGTCGCCTGCGACCGGATGACCCGCGAATGCCGCGTGCACGCGGATCTGGTGCGTGCGCCCGGTATGGATCTCGACGTCCATCAACGAAGCAAGCTCGCGATAATGCCCGCGCGCGTCGAAGATCGAAATCGCCAGCTTTCCTTTCGCGTGCACGCGAACCATGCGTTCGCCTCCCTGCCGGGCATTCGTCAAGACCGGGGCGTCGATCTTCTTGCGGCCGAGCTGCCAGCGGCCGGCCACCAGTGCGGTGTAGTGCTTTTCGACCTGGCCCTCGCGCAACAGCGCGTGCAATTCACGCAAGGCAGCGCGAGTGCGTGCGACGATCAGGCAGCCGCTGGTATCGCGATCGAGGCGATGGGCGAGTTCCAGCGGTTCGTCCGGGCGCAGGGCGCGCAGCGCTTCGATGAGTCCGAACGAGAGGCCGGATCCGCCATGGACGGCGAGTCCAGCGGGCTTGTTGAATGCGAGCATGCGATCGTCTTCGTGGATCAGCGCGTCGCGCACCACGGCCTGCAGCGAATCGGGAACTCGCGCTGGCACTCGATCCTGGCCTGAAGCTTCGCGGACTGGCGGAAGACGCACGAGATCATCTGCCGCAAGCCGGTACTCCGGCCTCGCGCGGCCGCCATTGACGCGGACTTCACCGCGCCGCAGCAGGCGATAGACGCGGCTGCGCGGCACGCCCTTGAGCTCCCGCAGCAGGAAGTTATCGAGCCGCTGGCCC
>JANPCY010000535.1:0-3053 GCA_031431175.1 Steroidobacteraceae bacterium
GGTCCTCCTCGTGAGGGCGCCACCGGTGGTGATGACCTTCGAATAAATTTGCAGTTCTTCCTGATAGGTGCTGAGCAGCAAGCCATTCAACAGGCCACTCGCGGGGTCCTGGGTAAGCGCCGTGTCGATTTCGTCGGCAGCGCGCTGGATGATCGCGAGATTCTTGACGACCGCCTCGCGGGTCTCGGGCGGCAGTTCATCGAGCCGCTGCCTGAATTGCACCAGCAAGTCGTCGCGCGCCTTCAGCTGGACCGCGCCGAGCGCCGAGTTGGGCCCGTAGTTGACCGGCATCGGCGCCGCCTGCGTGGCGGCAACGCCTGCGAGCAGTTTCTCGCCGCTCGCCAAGTCCGGGTCGCGCATCAGGCCCCAGGTCAGCAGCGCCGATACCGCCGCAACCAGGAAGCCGGCCGCGAGGGCCATGGGCCAGGTGAAGCGGCGCGATGCCGCACGCGACTGCTCCGAAAGCCTAGCCGCGATCGCAGGCCAAAGGTCGCGTGGCGGCGCGATTTCCTGGGGCAGATTCGAGGCCTGCGCCAGCAACGGATCCTTCTGCAGTCCGCGTCCGAATGGAATGATCGTCATGTGTGCTGCTCCACGTGCAGGCGCGCGCGCATCAGCTGCCGCGCGCGGTGCAACTGCGCCTTGCAAGTCCCGACGGCGAGATCGAGCATTCCGGCCGCCTCTTCGTGGCTGTAGCCATAGATGCCGTGCAGGACCACGATGTCGCGCGCGCCGGCCGGAAGCGCTGCGATCGCCCGTTCGAGGTCGATCGGTGTCGCGTCGTCCATTTCCTGTCGCGCCTCAAATTCCATCGTCTCGCCCTCATCGTCCGTCATGCTGACTTCATTCCGCCCGGGCGGCGCGCGCCTTTGTGCCAGCACCGCATTGACGGCAATCCGGTGCAGCCAGGTCGAGAATCGGCTGCGACCTTCATATCCGGGCAGGCTGCGCCAGGCACTTACAAACGTGTCCTGGGTCAGGTCTTCCGCCGTCGCCGGGTTGTCCGTCATGCGCAGGCACAGACCGTAGACGCGGCCGACATGGTCCCGGTACAGGCCTTCAAATGCAGCCACATCGCCCTTCCGGGCGCGTGCGACCCGCTCAGTCTCATCGCCCATGGCATTCCTGGCCAGTTCAGTCACCGCGCCCCCTTGAACTTCCATGAACTTAGAGTAGTCCGGGCCGTGAAAGGTTGGAATTCAGACAGTAGTACAATCCGGGGCGCTGAGCCGCCGGGGGAAACCATTGCCATTTGCGACAATCACCGGCTGGGGCAAGTGCATGCCGCCAGCCGTCCTTTCCAACGCCGACCTGTCGACTTTTTTGGACACCGACGACGAGTGGATCCGGTCGCGCACCGGGATCAGCGAACGGCGCGTTTCGCATGTGTCACTGGGTGAATTGGGCTACGTATCCGCCTGCCGGGCGCTGGCGGCAGCCGGTCTGACCGCTCGCGATCTCGACCTGATCGTGTTCGGCACCTGCAGCATGGACGAACAGGTTCCAAACATGGCGTCCTGGGTGCAGAAGCGCTTGGGCGCCAATGGCTCGGGCGCGATGGACATCAACACCGCGTGCACGAGTTTCCTGTATGGCCTGACCACTGCGAGCTCGATGATCAAGACCGGCGTTGTGCGCAATGCGCTCGTGATTGGCGGCGAACTGGCTTCGCCGATGATGGACTGGACCAACCGTAATGTTTCTGTGCTGTTCGGCGACGGCTGCGCGGCAGTGGTCCTGCAGGCGACCTCGCGCGAGGAAGGCGTGATGGCCGACCGGCTCGGTTGCTATGGAGATGTGCGCGGCGTCCTGCAGGTTCACGGCATGGGCACGCGCTATGCGAACCAGGGCTGGGCGCTGGGCGATACCGAATGGGTCTTCGATGGCCAGGAAATCTTCAAGCGCGCCGTCGTCGGCATGAGCAAAGCCTGCGAAGCCGTCCTGTCCGCGCGCGGGCTCGGGCCCGACGACGTGCATCTGGTCGTGCCACACCAGGCCAACCTGCGAATCATCGAGGCGGTCGTCAAGCGCGCGGGCATTCCGATGGAGCGTTGCTACGTCAATATCCATCGCTACGGAAACATGTCGGCCGCAACCGTTCCGGTCGCCCTGGTCGAGTCGCTGGAGGATGGGCGTGTAACACCGGGTTGCAATCTGCTCTTGACCGGATTTGGCGCTGGCCTGTCGTGGTCAGCGCATGTGCTGCGCTGGAGCGAGCGCACCGTGCCGCTGGGCCAGAGCGACGTCCAGCTGCCGGCTTGCGAAAAGACCGCGCTCGAGATGGTGCAGGGCTACATGGCCGCGAAGCGCGGCTCCAGACTCAAGGACAGCTGACCAGGTCCAGGTAAAGCGCGACGAACGCGTCGGCTGCCCCGGCGACATTTTCCCGCCAATCCCGCGCGGCAGTCTCGTCGGCGCCGTCGCTGATGTACTTTGCACAGGCAAAGTCCGCATCCTCGATGCGGCAAACTTTCGCCAGCGCATACGCTTCCATGTCCATGACGTCGAACTGGATGGCCTTTGCTTCTGCCGCAAACGAGTCACCGCTGCCGCAGATCGCGTCGGGCAGGCCCGGGAAACGGGGCGTGAACTCGAGGACCGCTGGTAGTGAGTCGAACGGCGTCGTACCGGGCGCGAAGCCGAGCGCCGACACATCCATGTCGCGGTCAATGAATCGATGGCAGCCGACCAGTGCGCGGGCCGGATGCCGCCGGCTGCCGGCGGTGCCGAAGTTGACGACCAGCGGCAGCGCCAGACTCGCGCATCGGTATTGCGCGAGCCGCCGGGAAAGCGCAGCCGCCGCGTTGATCTTGCCGACGCCGGTGTATAGCGCCGGGATGCCCTGCCGCTCGAATCGCCCGGCACCTTCGGCCGCAAGCGCCATGACTACCAGAACTTGTGGCAGATCGTCAGCCATAGTGGATCACGGCGCGTGCCGGCTGTCCCTGCCAGCGGAATTCCACCGCAAGCCCAAGGTCGATCAGCAGGCCCAGATGTTCAACCTGGTAACCGGCATCCACGGCAAGCAGCGCCGATGCCGACAAAGTGCCGCC
>JANPCY010000536.1:0-2576 GCA_031431175.1 Steroidobacteraceae bacterium
GCGCGATTTCCTGGGTCTTGTTCGTGGCGATCTGGATCAGGCCGTGCGTGAACGCCCACAGCATCACGCAGACCTGCGCGGGATTGCCGATCTCCTTGCGGATCGATCCGTCGGCTTGCCCGCGCATGAGCGCTTCCACAATCACCGCAATCACGGCATCACCGGCGGCCGCGCAGGCATCGTCGCTCGGTTGGCCCGCTGCCTGGTGCGCATGAAAGCGACTGCAGGCATCGAATCGGTACGGCATTTCCTGCTGGAACAGCACGTAGGCGCGGCCGATGGATTCGACCTTGTCGAGACCGGAGGCCTGCGCCGCCGCGGCGGCGGTAAAGCGCTCGCGCAATTCGGCCAGCGCGCGCTCGGCAATCGCGAGCAGCAGGTCGCTCTTGTCCTGGAAGTAGACTTAGATCAGGGCGCGCGAGAGGCGCGCACTTTTCGCTACCCGGTCCATCGTGACGGCGTCCCAGCCGACTTCAGCATAAAGCTGCTCGGCTGCGTCGACGATCTCGCCCCGGCGACGTTCCTTTTCCTCTTCGCGGCGTTCGGCGACGTAGGACATGGACCCAGTCTAGACCGCTGTTGACATGGTGTCAACACATGAACAATTGTACAATACAGGATACGAACGCGCGCTCTCCCTCGCGCCGCTGCGGAACTCGCTGGAAAGGGGCAGGTCAGCAAGGAGGGTGCAATATTGATGGTCTTGGCCGCTGGAGTTCATGGTTGTCGCCGCAGCGCCGCGTTGTGGCTGATCGCTTGCGTGGCGCTCTTTCCCGCAGTTGGAGTGACGGCCGAGGCCATTCCCGGTCGAATCACAATGCACGTGCTGCACGAAACGTCTCCGATTCGCGGCGCAATCATTGAAGCTGGGGCGGTACGGACGATCACCGACGTGCGGGGCGAGGCGCAACTGGCGCTCGAAATGGGTAGCCACACGATCCGGATTGAACGCCTCGGCTTTGTCACCGAGTCCCTGGCCGTCAACGTCTTGCCGGGCGGCAATCAGCCGATCACGGTGCAGCTTCGCGATGAGTCGCTGGAATCCGAGGTGGTCGTGGTCACCGCCACGCGCTCCGGAACCGTGATTGGCGACCAACCCATTCGGGTGGAGGCGGTGCCGGAAGAAGAGATCGAGGAAAACCTCACGATTCAGCCCGGGAATCTCAGCACGCTGCTGAATGAACTGGCTGGAGTGCGCATGGAATCCACGGCGCCGGGTCTTGGTGGCGCGACCCTGCAGATCCGCGGGCTGCCCGGGCGACTGACACAGCTGCTCTCCGACGGTTTGCCGCTGGTGGGTACGGAGCCGGCGGGATTTGGATTGCTGCAGACGCCCCCGCTGGATCTGCAAAGAGTCGAAGTAATCAAGGGTGTCGCATCGGCGCTTTACGGCGGGTCCGCGCTCGGCGGTGTGCTGAATCTGGTCTCACGCACGCCGGGCGGGGAACCGGAACTGCTCCTTAGTCGTACTTCGCGCGGCGGAACCGATGCCGTGGGGTTTGCGGCGGGATCACTGACGCCAAAATGGGGATATACGCTGACGGGCGGCGCACATGATCAGCAGCGCGAAGACCTGGACGGGGACGCCTGGGCGGACCTGGCGGACTACCGGCGGTATACATTTCGGCCGCGATTTTTCTTCAATGACGAGTCCGGGCGTTCACTGTTCATGACCGCGGGCGTGGTCGACGAAGATCGCGCCGGCGGGTCGTTGCCGGGCCGTACGCTGCCCGATGGCACGGTGTTCATCGAAGCCTTGCACACGACGCGTGTCGACGGTGGGGCTGTGGGGCGGATGCCGCAGGATGACGGCCGCATATTGAGCGGACGCGTGTCGGCGACCATGGCGGATCACGACCGCACCTTCGGCTTGCAGCGAGTCCAGGATACGCAGACCACCCTGTTTGGCGAGACGACCTTAAGCGGGCGCGGGCAGGGGCATTCGTGGGTGCTCGGCGCGGCAATCGGGCAGGACCAATTGCAGGTCAGCGATGTTCCGGGCGTCGGTTACACCTACACCGTGCCGTCAATCTTTGCGCAGGACGAATTTGCGCCCGCCGACTGGGTAATCCTGGCGGCAAGTGGTCGCATTGATATGCACAGCGACTATGGGACGTTTTTCAGCCCACGTCTGTCCGCATTACTCATGCCGGCAGACCGTTGGACGATTCGCGCGTCGATCGGGACCGGATTCGCGGCTCCGACGCCGTTCGTCGACGAGATTGAATCCACCGGACTCGGCGTGCTCGATCCGCTGACAGGCCTGCAGGCGGAACGTGCTGCCAGCGCCTCGCTGGACGCGCAATGGGCCGCGAATGGGTGGGAGGCCAATGTGAGTATCTTTGGATCCGAGATTCGTCACCCGCTCGAGGTGCGCCCCGCATTGGAAGCCGGCCGGCTGCTGCTCGTCAACGGTGAACGAGCACGGCGCGCGTTTGGTGGCGAAGCTTTCCTGCGGTAGGTCGCAGGCAAGCTTCATGTGATCGGCAGTTACACCTTTCTGGACGTCACCGAAGCGACAGCCGGTGGCGGGCGACACGCGGCCGACCGGATCCCGCGTCACACGGCGGAGTTGG
>JANPCY010000537.1:0-1534 GCA_031431175.1 Steroidobacteraceae bacterium
TGTTGCGGCAACTGCGCCAGGAGGGCGTCAGCGTCTGGGCGGTGCGCTCGAGCGATATCGTGGCATCGGATCCGGCTGAGGCCGATGAGTTATTCGAGCCGGCGCGCGACAAGGTCTACCGGCACCCGACCTTCTACGACATCCCGGACGAGGTAAAGACGTTGTGACGCCGCACTGCTGCTACGTGCTGCGCCTCGCCGACACGAGCCTGATTCTCGCGCAACGACTCGGCGAATGGATCGGCCATGCGCCGGCGATCGAGGAAGACCTCGGTCTTGCAAATGTTTCACTCGACCTTCTGGGCCAGGCGCGCATGCTCCTGTCATACGCCGCGGAGCTTGAAGGCCGCGGTCGCAGCGAAGACGACCTCGCCTACCTGCGCGAGGAGTCCGAATTCCTCAATGCAACGCTGGTTGAGCAGCCGAATGGCGATTTTGGCCAGACCATCGTGCGCCAGTTCCTGATCGACGCCTGGCAGCTCGAGCTCCATGGGTGGCTGCAGGAATCGAAGGATCCGCGGCTCGCGGAAATTGCCGCCAAGGCCGTCAAGGAAACGCGCTACCACCTGCGTTACAGCGCCGGATGGCTCATCCGCCTCGGTGATGGCACGACGGAGAGTCATGAGCGCACACAGACTGCGCTCGAGCGGCTGTGGCCATTCACGGGTGAATTGTTTGCCGCAGACGCTGTGGATCGCGAGGTCGCGCAAGCCGGCATCGGGCCCGCGCCCGAGTCATTGCTGCCGGGCTGGTCAGCGCGTGTCGGCGCGGTCCTCTCCGATTCCCGCCTCGTCGAGCCAACCACGACGCCATTCGACTGGCATGGCAAGCAGGGCCGGCACGGCGAGCACCTCGGCCGCGTGCTGGCCGAGATGCAATGCCTGCACCGCGCTCATCCGGGCGCGACCTGGTAGGCCGCCGATGATCGCAGCACCAGCATCGATCGAGGCCGCGCCGCCACCGGCCACGCTCCTGCGCCTGCGCGAGCTCCTTGCCGGGGTCCCGGATCCCGAGATTCCAATCCTGAGCGTCCTCGACCTTGGTGTCGTGCGGCACCTGCGCGAACTCGCCGATGGCACGATTGAAGTCGGCGTGTCGCCGACCTACTCCGGTTGCCCGGCGACACGAATCATCAAGGCCGACATCGTCGAGGCGCTTGAGCGCGACGGGTTTCGGGCAGTTGCGGTCGATGTGCTGTCGCCGCCATGGACCAGCGACTGGGTCAGCGAAGAGGGCTGTCGCAAGCTGGCCTCTTTCGGCATTGCGCCACCGGCGGAAGCCGTCACGAGCGCACGAGGGCTGCTGCAGCCGGACCTCGCCATCGCCTGTCCGCGCTGCAAATCGACAAGCACGATGAAGCTGTCGGAATTCGGCTCGACGCCCTGCAAGGCGCTGTATCGCTGCGAGTCCTGCTTCGAACCCTTCGACTATTTCAAGTGCATCTAGGGAGCCTCCGATTGACTCCCGCATGGTCGCGGCCGTGTGCGATTTTCGTCCCGGGCAAGGAGCAAGGAGCGATGTGTATCGCGATACAT
>JANPCY010000538.1:0-9338 GCA_031431175.1 Steroidobacteraceae bacterium
CCGCAGGTGATCCACAACGGCATCAGGGCCGCCATGTCCGGCGGGTCCTGATTCAGCTCAGGCCGCCAGAATTCCGGGGTGGCGCGGTAGGTTTCCATCAGGATGTTCTGATGGACGACCGCGCCGGTCGCGAAACTGACCGCGAACATCACGGCGTAGAAAACGAGGCCACCGACCAGGATGACTTTCAGATTCATGTTTCCCCCTCGAATCGCGTGAGGGGGCATGTTGCGCTGCCGGCACCAGCGAATCAAGTTGGTGCCGGGTCGCAGGTTCGCAGGTTCGCAGTTCGCGCTGACGCCAGACTGCGAACCTGCGACCCGGCACCAGATTCAGGCGGCGCGCGCGGTCTCGTAGTCGAGCACGCCGGCGACGGCGTGGATCACCGAGGCGATGCGAACGGCCGACTGCACGGCCTCGCGGCTTATATCGTGCTGGCGCAGCACGCGCTCATGCGCGGTCACGCACTTGCCGCAGCCGTTGACGGCTGAGACCGCGAGCGAGATCAGCTCGAAGTCGGCCTTCGGTATGCCGGGGCTACCGATGACGTTCATGCGCAGGCGCGCCGGCAGCTTCGCGTATTCCTCGTCCTCGACCAGGTGCAGGAAACGATAGTAGACGTTGTTCATGCCCATGATCGCGGCCGCAGAGCGCGCCGCCTCGATCTCGGCCGGCGCGAGCCGGGCCGTCGCCTCCGCCTCGACGCCACGCGCGAGTTCAGCATTGCGCGAGGCCATTGCGGATGCGAATGCGACCATCCACAGCTGCGATTCGTTGAGCCCCGGCGCACCCTGCAGCGTCAACACCGATGAGATGTTGAGCCGCAGATCGCGGGCGTAGTCGGGGATCCGGTCCTTCAGTGCGTCCATTCAGGCCGCCTTGAGGGTTTCTTCGCCCTTCTGCCAGTTGCAGGGGCACAGCTCGTCGGTCTGCAGGCCATCGAGCACGCGCAGCACTTCCTCCGGGCTGCGGCCGACATTGAGATCGGTCACGTAGACGAAGCGGATGATGCCCTCGGGATCCACGATGTAGGTCGCGCGCTGCGCGACACCCGCCTCGGGGTCGAGCACGCCGAGCGACGTCGACAGTTCGCGCTTGATGTCAGCCAGCATCGGGAACGGCAGATTACGCAGCTCCTCGCGATCCTTGCGCCAGGCCAGGTGCACGAATTCCGAATCGGTGCTGACACCCAGGATCCGGGCGTCACGATCAGCGAAATCGCGATTGAGCTTGCCGAAGCCCGCGATCTCGGTCGGGCAGACGAAGGTGAAATCCTTCGGCCAGAAGAACACGACCAGCCACTTGCCGGCATGGCTCTTCTCGTCGAAATCCTTGAATGCCGTGTTGACGTCGTTGCCGACGACGCCGGTCAGCTTGAACGCGGGAAACTTCTGTCCGATACCCAACATGGTCGCTCTCCTTTCAGAATGTGCGTACAGGATGGGTCAGGGCTATGCATTAGTACAATCGATTGTTATAATTGTTTCGATAGTCATACACTATGGTGATCCGGTGAATCTCCGCGACCTGCAGTACCTCGTGGCGCTGGCCGAGACCCGGCATTTCGGCCGGGCTGCCCGCAAGTGTCATGTCAGCCAGCCGACGCTCTCCGCACAGCTGAAGAAGCTCGAGGAATATCTCAGCGTCACGCTGATCGAGCGACGGCCGCGGCACATTGCGCTGACGGCGGCCGGGGAAGCCGTGGTCGAGCGGGCAAGGCGCATGCTTCGCGACGCGGAAGACATCCGCACCCTCGCCCGCGCCAGCCAGGATCCCCTGGGCGGGCAACTGAAGATCGGGCTGATCCCGACGCTGGGGCCTTACTTGTTACCGCGCGTCGCGTCGCGGCTGCAGCGGGCGCTGCCAAAGTTGCGGCTATTTCTGCACGAGCACCAGACTGCGCCGCTCATCGCCCGCGTCGTGGACGGGGACCTGGATCTCGCGTTGCTGGCGCTGCCCACTGACACCCAGGGCCTCGAAACGCGCTCCCTTTTCGCGGAAGCCTTTCTGGTCGCGATGCCGGATCGTCACCGGCTTGCTGTGCGCCGGCGGCTGAAGCCCGCCGATCTCGCAGGCGAGAAATTGCTGTTGCTCGAGGACGGACATTGCCTGCGCGAGCAGGCGCTGGAGGTCTGTCGCAAGGCCGGCACGGAGGAACAGGATTTCGGCGCGACCAGCCTCGAGACGCTCCGGCAGATGGTCGCGGCAGGCCTCGGCCTGACATTGCTGCCGCGGCTTGCGACCGAAGGCCCATTCGGTACCACGCGCGGCCTCGCCGTCAGACCGTTCGCGCCGCCTGCGCCCTCGCGCGTCATTGGTGCCGCCTGGCGGCGCAGTACGACCCGTCATGAGGCGATCGCCCTGGTCTGCAATATCATCGAGCGCACTATTGCCTGACGCGCCATGGGCCAGAGCAAGCAAGTGGACGACGCCGGCACGAAACCCTGGACCTGGATCCTGCCGGACGGTCACGCGAGCAGCGACTGGGGCCGTTACCGCAGACGTCTCGAGACGGTCGCCGCAGGTCGCGGCTTTGAACTGAGTACACTCGGAACGGCCTGTGCAGAGCCGCTACTGATGTTACGTGGTGGCGCTACAAGCCCGTCCGTGCCGAGGCTAATGGTTGCCAGTGGTTTTCACGGAGAGGAGCCTGCCGGGCCCTGGGGAGTACTCGAATTCCTCGAGGCGGCCGATCAGGACCTGCTGTCCCGCGTGCGGTTGACGGTATTGCCACTGATCAACGTCACGGGCTTTCGTGCCGGTACACGATTCAACACCCACGGCGAAAACCCGAATCGCGGCTATCTCGGCCTGCCCGGCGAAAGCCCTTCGCATGAGGGCCAGCTGTTGCTTGCACATCGTGAGCTGCTGCTGGAGGCGGCTCGCGACGGGCTCCTGACCTGCCACGAAGACGTGCTGCTGTCACACGGTTATGTCTACGGCTGTGAACGCGCCGCGACACCCGGCGCATTCAGCCAGGCACTGCTCGCGGCCAATGCGGCCTATTTCCCGGTCCACCCGGATGGCGTCGTGGATGGCTGCCCGATCGCAGGTGGCATCGTATTCAATCACTACGATGGCTCTTTTGATTCATGGCTGATGGAACTGGGTGTCGTGCGTGCCGCCTGCGTCGAGACGCCAGGCCAGCATCCCATCGAGCGGCGCATTGCTGCCCACCGGGCAATGATCCAGGCCTTCTTTGATTGTGCGCCGCAGGCGAGCGGCTGATCCGCAGCCGACGGATTCTAATCGGTACCGGGTCGCAGGTTCGCAGCTATCGGGACGTTGCGGGCGGCAACTACGAACTTGCGACCCGGCACCGATTAGCTGCGAACCTGCGAACCTGCGACCCGGCACCAATTAGAATTGGCGGGTGTCGTCGTATCTCGAGGCCGATCAGGAATTGTCGCAGCTGGCCCGGCGCGCAGCAGGCATGCGCGGCGGGCCGCGCGCGCTGATCCTGCCCGGCATCATGGGCTCGACGCTCGGCCGCCCGCGCAAGGGCCTGCCCAACGACATCAAGTGGTTCGACCCGGCCGAAATCGCGCTCGGCGGCATGACCAAGCTCGCGCTGCCGCGCGGCCGCCGCTACGAGCCGCTGGATGTCCTGCGCTTCGCCTACGAGCGGCTGCGCCTGGTACTCCGGATTGCCGGCTTTGATGCGGCATTTCATCCCTACGACTGGCGTCTCGACCTCGCAGCCAGCGGGCGCGCACTGGCGCAACGCCTGGTCAACGAACGCAGCCAGCACGCCGTGCTCATCGGCCACAGCATGGGCGGGCTGGTCGCGCGTGCAGCGCTCGCGCAAGAGGGCGCTGAACGAATCGCTCGTGTGATCCAGCTCGGCACGCCCAATCGCGGCGCTTTCGTCGCGATCCAGGCCCTGCGTGGGACTTACCCGCTGATCCGGCGTCTCGCGATGCTGGATTTGCTGCACAACGCGAATGAAATCGCGCAGCAGGTGCTGACGACCTTCCCGGGACTCTGCGCGCTGCTGCCTCCAGCCATTGCCTGCAAGGGCTTCGACCCATTCGACGCAATGCAATGGCCCAAGGGACCAAGCCCGGCGGCGGGGCTGCTCGCGGACGCACGACGTGCGATCGAATCGCTACCGCCGCCCGATGAGCGCTTCCGGCTGATTGCCGGCTTTGGCCAGGACACGGTGCTCGGCGTCAAGCAGGGCGCCCAGGGCCTCGAATTCGGCCGCGGTCCGGCAGGCGACGGTACCGTGCCGCTCGCGTCAGCGCGTTGGCCGGAAATGCCGGCCTGGTACGTCGAAGAAAGCCATGGCGCGCTGCCCGGCAACGCGGATGTGGGGCGCGCGGTGATCGACCTGGCGCGCGGCGATACGACCGCGGTACTGCCGCATGTGCTGCCACGCCGCCGTGGAGTACCAACGCTGTGGGAGAGCGATACCCGCGCGGAGTCACCCGCGAAGGTCGCCTGGAGCGATCTCTCCGAGCGGCAGCAACGCGAATTCCTGCACGAGTTCGTGGCCGTTGCAGACCCTTCCGCAAGCGCCGCGCCCGTCGCACGACGTGGCGCACAGGCGCGCCCGGTCGATCTCGCCTTCGTCGAGGGCAGCGTCACGCAGAGTGACGCCTCGGCGCTCGTGCTGGGTGCCTTTGCGAATGTCGAGCCGGCCGGTGCCGCCCTCGCCGTGGATACGATATTGCGCGGCGCGATCAGCGATCTCGCGCGCCGGCGCGCGATCGGCGCCGCGGCGGGCGAGGTCTTCGTACTGCCGGTCGGCCGGCGCGGGCTCGCGGCACGGCTTATCGTGCTCGCCGGCCTCGGCGACTTCGGGCGCTACGGACCCGACGTGCAGCGGCTCGCAGCCGCGAATGTCACGCGCACGCTCGCACTGGCAGGCGTCGGCGATTTTGCGATGGTGCTGTGGGGCACGGCCTCCGGCGCCGATCCGGCCGATGCCGCGCGGGCCCAACTCGAGGGCGTGCTGACTGCGCTTTCCGATCTTTCGCCGGAGTTGCGGCTGCGGCGCATCACGATCCTGTCGCGCAGCGCCCGCAGGCTCTCCGCGGCGCGCCAGGTCGCGGAAGACCTGCTGCGCACACATCCCGCGGCACCGCTGCTGCGCCTGCAGCCCGCACGCAAGGTGGGCAAGCGGGGCCGTGCCATCAAGCCGACGGCGACCCCGCTCGCATGGCTTTTCGTGCAGGAATCCGCTGGTCAGATGCGCGCGGCGCTGCTCGGCACCGCAGCGAAAGCGACCGCGCTCACGGCGACGCGGCGGCTCGACCTGCGCGCGCTCGAGCGCGAGTGCGCGCGCCTCGCGCCCGGCATGCCGGTCGCGGAACTGGAGAATTTCGGCGAACGACTGGCGGAATCATTGCTGCCCGAGGAAATCGTCGCCGCACTGCCCTCAGTGAAGGCGGCACCGCTCGTGGTCGTGCACGACGGCGCGAGCGCGCGTTGGCCCTGGGAGGCGCTCTGCATCGATGGCTGGGCGCCAGCCGCTGAATCCGGGCTGAGCCGCCGTTATGCGGCCGAGGGCATGTCGGTCGCCAAGTGGCGTGAGCAGCGCCGCCGCGAGCGCGATCTCAACGTATTGCTGGTCATCAATCCGACCGCCGACCTGCCGGGCGCGGTCCAGGAAGGCGAGCGCGTCACGCAGATGCTGGCGCGCCTGCCCGGCACCGGCATCACGACGATCCGCGGCGGCGAGGCGACGCGCGCGCGGCTGCTGGCCGAATTCCGTTCCGGCGACTACGACGCGATCCACTTTGCCGGCCACGCATTCTTCGATACCACCGCGCCGGCATCGAGCGGCATCCTGTGCGCAGGCGGGCGCGTGCTGTCGGGCGCCGATCTCGCGGCGATGGATTCCGTACCGGCGCTCGTGTTCTTCAATGCCTGCGAATCCGGCCGCCTGCGGAGCGCGGTCAACCCGCTCCGGCAACTGGATCGCAGCGTCGGATTCGCAGAGGCGTTCCTGCGCGGTGGCGTCGCGAACTTCATCGGCACCTGGTGGCCGGTATCGGATGCGGGCGCCACGGCATTTGCGACACCGCTTTATCGCGGGCTTGCGAAGGGCGCCTCGATCGGTACGGCGCTGAATGCCGCGCGCTCCGCCGTTCGTGCCCTGCCATCCGCCGACTGGGCCAATTACCTGCATTACGGCAGTTTCGACTTCGCGCTGAAGGCCAGCCGCTGAAATGCCGCGGCTGCTCGTGTTCCAGCATGTCGCGACCGAACCGGCGGGCACGCTCGATCCATTCCTGCGTGACTCGGGATTCCGGCTGCGCTACGTCAATTTCGAGCGTGACCCCGATTCCGACCCGGACCCGCGCCGCTATGACGGCCTGGTGGTGCTGGGTGGCTCGATGAATGTGAACCAGGCTGACGCTTTCCCGCACCTGACAACCGAAATCGAGGTCCTGAAGGAAGCGCTGGCGCGCGAAATGCCGATCCTCGGCATCTGCCTGGGCGCGCAACTGCTGGCCTCTGCACTCGGCGCCCCTGTGCACGCCGCGCCGGTGCAGGAAATCGGCTGGTATCCGCTACAGGCTTCGCCAATGGCCGGCGACGACGCGCTGCTGCGCCATGTCACGCACGGCCAGCACGTGTTCCAGTGGCATTCCTGCACATTCGCGGTGCCGCCCGCTGCCGTGCACCTGGCGAGCACGGCGACCTGCGCCAACCAGGCGTTCCGGCACGGCACCAATGCCTACGGACTGCAGTTTCACCCGGAGGTTGACCGCGACCTGATTCAGCGCTGGCTGTCGGTGCCCGCCTGGCGCGAGGAACTCGAGGGCCTCCATGGCCCGGATCACGCGCGCCAGGTACATGCCGATACGCACCGCTACATCGGACCCGCGACCGAGGCGGCAACGCGCGTATTCGACGCATTCGCAGCGCTGTTCCGCCGCGGTCCGCGCTATCGTGTGCTCGATTCACACTAAGCTGGGCCGATGGCAAGTATCGCGAGCCTGCACATCTATCCGGTCAAGTCCTGCCGCGGCATCGACCTGGCCAGCGCTCGCCTGACGCCGACCGGGCTCGAATGGGACCGGCGCTGGATGTTCGTGGACGGCAAGGACCGCTTTGTGACGCAGCGGGAGCATCCGAGGCTCGCAATCATCACGACGGCGATTGCCAAGGGCAAGCTGGAACTTTCGGCTGAAGGCCAATCGACCATCGTGGTGGATACCGAGGCCCGCGGCAGCGTGCGACCAGTGCGGATCTGGAAAGACCATTGCATCAGCATCGATGCCGGCGATGTCGCCGCCGCTTGGCTTGGCCGCGTGCTCGGAGTTCGGCTGCGGCTGGTGCGCATCGATGATCAGGTGCCACGGCTTGCCAATCCAGCATTTGCCGGGCCGAAGCCACAGCCAGTGACATTTACGGACGGCTACCCGGTGCTGATGATCTCCCGCGAATCGCTTGCGGAACTCAATCGCCGCTTGCCGGCGCCGATTCCGATGGCGCGCTTCCGGCCCAATATCGTCATCGAAGGTGTCGCGGCGCACGCGGAAGACGCGATGATCTCATTCCGCTTTGGCGGTATCGTGCTGCGCGGCGTCAAGCACTGCACGCGCTGTTCGGTGACCACGACCGACCAGCTAGACGGTTCGCTCGATCCGCGCCAGGAGCCGCTTCGCACCTTGAACACCTATCGCCACGACCACAAGTTGCGCGGCCTTACCTTCGGCCAGAACTGTGTCGTGGCCGAAGGCGTGGGTGAAATGCTTGAAGTCGGCGCGCCGTTAACCCTTGAGACTCACCAGGTGTAACGCACCCGGTAGGTCACGATCGCTTCACCGTCCGCCGCGATCCGCACCGGGAATTCGATGGTGCGCGCGTCCTTCTTATCAAACGGTGTGGACTGTGCGATGAGCGCCCACTGACTCCAGCGATAAAGATTCTCGCGCACCACCACATTGACCGCCTGGTCCTTGTGGTTGCGGACCTTGATCTCGAAGGCCTCCTCCATGACGCGGCCTTTTGAATTCAGTGTAAAATCCATCTGGCGCCGCTCGCCGACCACGTCGAAGGCCGTGCCGAGTTTCACGCGCACGTCTTCGTCCCTGGGTGTGTGATCAATCCTGTCCTCGCCGATGAATTCCATGCTGCCATCCGCCTTGTCCTGCTGCGAGACGCGAATGCGGCCCGCCGGCAGCGGCATGCCAAGACCCGAGGCCTTGTCATTCTTCAGCGTGAGCCACACATCCACTTTCGTACTGGAGGTCGGGCCGAATTCCCGGTCCAGCATCAGCGAGCCGTAGAAGCCATAACCCTCGGCGCCGTAGTAAACGAGTTGTTTTTTTGCGGGCACGCGGGTCGCCGCATCAAAAAGCTCGATCTGCTTGGTCGAGTTGTTGGGGAGCGTCGCGGGCCGGCCCAGCGTGTAGAGGTGATATTCGAAGAAAGACTTCTCCTCGAAGCCTGCGGGCGCAGCGTCCGCCACGGCCGCCATTTCGAGCGTCCGCATCCGGAACGCCTTCTGGTCGGGCTGCACGCGATTGACGTCGCCCGCGATCAGCTTGAGCTTGGCGTCCTGGTAGCTCGCGCCGGACTGGTTCAGCAGGCTCACCCAGGCGCCCACGTCCACGAAGCCGGAATTCGCATCGGCGCCTTCGGTGAAGATCAGGTTGTAATCGGTCCACCAGGTGATGCCGCCGGTCTGGTAGGAGACTCGGGCGCGGTGATTGCCGCCTTTCGCGGCCAGCACATCCCATTCGAGCGTGGGCCGCGTGATCAATCCACCCGGCAGCTCGCCGAAAGTCATGCCATCCCAGGTGCGCAGCGCATGGATCTGCCCATCGTCTCCGCGCAGGACCAGGCCGTCGTATGCGGAGAGCAGCGTCCCTTCGACGATCTTGACGCCGTCGCCCTGTTCGCTCTCCACGCTGAGCTTGCGGTCCACGTAGCGCGACAGGAGTTTTTCGGTGCTGACCAGGTCGAACTGGAAATTCTGCTCCAGCACCTTGGTGCCGGTGGGATCGGTCAGCGAGCGGAATTGCACGGTGGTCGGGTCGATCAGCGCCGCGACGTCCGTGAATTTCAGTGTGCCGCGACCGCGCACCAGCTCGAGGTCCCGGTCCACGCGCACCAATGCAAAACCCGGCAATGCGCTTGCCTGCGGCGTGCCCATGCCGGGCAGCGGGCGGTACCACTCGGCCGGGATGCCGCCAGGTTCCGCCGAGCTGTAGACGGTCAGCGCCGTCTGGGGATCGGCCGCCATCGCGGATGCGGCCAACAGGAGGCCTGCCAGCAACAAGTGGATACGGGTGCAAAGCAAGCTCATGTCAGGCACTCCTGGGTCTCTGGACGCCTAGAATAAACGCAGCGAGCCACGGAGTCGGGTCAATGAATGT
>JANPCY010000539.1:0-9267 GCA_031431175.1 Steroidobacteraceae bacterium
ACCGGCCTCAAGTACCCGATGCCGCCGGCGGGCCTGCCGATCGACTGTCACCATCCCGTGGACTACGCGGCGCTCGCAGGCGGGCCATAGCCGCGCGCAGGTCGGTTTCCCCGCGGCGCAGGTGACTCCAGGGGCGCCGCGGCCGATAGCGCTCGAGCGCAGTCATAAGCCTGCGCACCCCGGATTCATCCAGGCTGTAAGCGGCAAGCCAGGTCGGACAACGTTCGGGCGGAAAGTGACCCCTGATCCGGTACATCAGGTCGAGCAGGTCAAAGGTCGCCAGACTTGCTGCGCAGCTGGGGCAGATCAGCAGTTCCGCAAGGGCCGCGATCCCAACGCTGTCATCGGCAGTTGCCGTCGGTAATGAAGTCATCGCGTCATCACTCCTCCCCGGGATACGACTCGTCCCAAGATGGACGAACGTCTGCCCAGGATTCAATCTAATTGAGAATATTGCGCAAAATCAATGACTAGGGGTCACGCGACCCGGCTATTTCTGCCACTTCACAGCCCAAATCGCCACGCCCCGCGGACCCACAATTCCTGATCATGGTGCCGTGACGACGGGTGCCCAAACCGCGGCGTACAGCGCCTGGCTGCGTCTCGCCCGCGTGCCGGGGATAAACATCGTTGATGCCTTGGCGCTGCTCGAGTGCCTTGGCGGACCCGAGGCACTGCTCGCCGCGTCAACAGCGGAGCTCGCCCGCGCGGGCGTCGCGGGCGGCGGTTTGCTCGCGCTTGCGAGACCGGATGAAACTGCGCTCGAACGCGACTTGCGCTGGCTCGAAGTCCGGGGGCACTGCCTGCTCACGGCCGACGACCCGGCTTATCCGCCGCAGCTCGCGGCTACGGCGGGTGCGCCGGTTGCGCTTTTTGTCGAAGGCGAGCCTTCCGCGCTAACGATGCCGCAACTCGCGATCGTCGGCAGCCGCTCCGCCACGGCCGCGGGATGCGAGATCGCCTTCGACTTCGCCGGACGGCTGTCCGCCGCCGGACTCACGATCACGAGTGGTCTTGCCATCGGCATCGACGCCGCCGCGCATCGTGGTGCGCTCGCCGCGGGCGGCATGACGATCGCGGTCTGCGGCACCGGGCTCGAGCAGGTCTACCCGGCGGAGCACGCTGCGCTCGCCGCCGCGATCGCAACGCAGGGCGCGCTGGTCTCGGAATTCTCGATGGGTACGCCACCCATTGCCGCGAATTTCCCGAGACGCAACCGCCTGCTTTCGGGGCTCGCGCGCGGCGTACTGGTCATTGAAGCGGCTGCGCGCTCTGGTTCGCTGATCACGGCACGGCTCGCCGGTGAGCAGGGGCGGGATGTCATGGCCGTGCCCGGCTCGATACATAACGCGCTCGCGCGCGGCTGCCATCGCCTGATCAGGGACGGTGCGGCACTCGTGGAATCACCCGAGGATGTGCTTGCCACGATCGGCTTCAGGGACCTCTCGGCAGCGGCTGTCGCGGGCGCGCAGACCCCGGGCAGGGTTCGCAATTCCAGCGGCGGGTTGGACAGCACGGCAGAAATGCTGTTGAATGCGCTCGGTTTCGAGCCGGCGGATCTCGACAAACTGGTCGAAAGAACGGGCTTTCCGGCCCCAGCCGTCGCCTCGATGTTGCAACTGCTCGAACTGGAAGGTCGGATCGAGTCGCTAGCCGGCGGGCGTTACAGCCGGACTCCACCGAGGCAGGCCCGATGAAGGAAAGCGTTCTCGACATCCTGATCCACCTGTTCGAGAACTTCCTTGACGCCGATGACGACAGCGCGCCGAGCCGGGATGCCTTGAAGCAGGAGCTGGAACAGGCTGGTTACCCGGAAGCGGACATCGAGCGGGCACTGGCCTGGCTCGAGAGCCTGGCTGCCGATCCGGACCGGGCCATGAACGAGGGCACCGCACGCGCGATGCGCGTGTTCAGCGGCCACGAGCAGGTGCGACTCGACACGGATGTGCGCGGTTATCTTCTGCACCTGGAAAATCTCGGCATCCTGTCCGCCGCGCAACGTGAGGTCGTCATCGACAGGTTGCTGGCGCTCGAGGCCGACGACATCGACATCGAGCAGCTGAAGTGGGTAGTCCTGATGGTGCTGTTCAGCCAGCCCGGCCAGGAAAACGCCTATCAGCGCATGGAGGATCTGGTGTTCGACGAGCGACGGGACGCGATGCACTGAAGGCCCACGGTGAACGGTCGGCGATTGAGCCGCGGCCGGGCCCGCGGCTTTGGCGTCTTTGGGGCGACGTGAGACGGAATAGATAATGAGCACCAATCTCGTCATTGTGGAATCGCCTGCCAAGGCGAAGACCATCAAGAAGTACCTCGGCCCGGATTTCGAGGTGCTGGCCTCGTATGGCCATGTCCGCGATCTGATCCAGAAGGAAGGCGCAGTCGACCCCGAGCGGGACTTCGAGATGAAGTACCAGCTCATCGAGAAGAACCGCACCAAGGTGGATGCGATCGAGCGCGCGATGCGCAAGGCGAGCGCGCTGTATCTCGCGACCGACCCCGACCGCGAAGGCGAAGCCATTTCCTGGCACCTTGCCGAGATCCTGCGCGAGCGCGGCGCGCTCGATGGCAAACAGCTGCGCCGCGTGCGCTTCTACGAGATCACGAAGAACGCCGTGCGCGCGGCGATCGCCCAGTCCGAGGGACTCAACGACGACCTCGTCAACGCGCAACAGGCGCGCCGCGCACTCGATTACCTGGTCGGCTTCAATCTTTCGCCGCTGTTGTGGAAGAAGATCAAGCCGGGGCTATCGGCCGGCCGCGTGCAAAGCGTCGCATTGCGGTTGATCTGCGAGCGCGAAGCGGAGATCTCGCGCTTCATCCGCCTGGAGTACTGGACCATCGAGGCCGATGCGTCCAAGGACAAGGCGCGATTCCCGGCGCGGCTCGTCGAGTACCGTGGCGAGAAGGTCGAGGCCGACACGCAGAAGGGCCGCTTCACGATCACCGGCGAGACCCAGGCCCGCGAGGCCGAACGCACGATCATCGCAACTGCGGGCGGTGTACTGACGGTGGATGGCGTCGAGCGCAAGCCGAAGCGCCGTAATCCGGCACCGCCATTCACGACCTCGACCCTGCAGCAGGAATCCGCGCGCAAGCTCGGTTTCACCGCACGGCGCACGATGCAGACCGCGCAGCGGCTTTACGAGTCGGGTCATATCACCTACATGCGCACCGACTCGGTCTCGTTGTCGCAGGACGCGGTCACCGAGATGCGCGACACGATTCGCGCAACCTTCGGCGAAAAAGCGCTCTCAGACGGCGTCAACGTCTACAAGACCAAGTCGAAGAATGCCCAGGAAGCCCACGAGGCGATTCGCCCGACCTCGGCGGCCCTCGCGCCACAGCAGGCCGAGGCCGATATCCACGACGAGGACCAGCGGCGGCTCTATGCATTGATCTGGAAGCGCGCCATCGCTTGCCAGATGGCACCCGCAGTATTCGACACCGTCGCGGTGGATCTGGTCGCCGGCAATCGCGGCGCAACTGGCGCGAATCGCCATGTATTCCGCGCGAATGGCCAGACACTGCTGGAACCAGGATTCCTCGCCGCCTATCACGAGGACCACGACGAGGACGAAACCGACGTCGAGAGCGAGGACGAGCAGCGGCTGCCCGCGCTCGAGCCCGGTGAGCAGGTGGCGCTCGAGACCCTGCGGCCCGAGCAGCATTTCACGCAACCACCACCGCGCTACACCGAGGCGAGTCTCGTCAAGTCGCTCGAGAGCCATGGCATCGGGCGGCCGTCGACCTATGCATCGATCATCGAGACATTGCGCTACCGCAAGTATGTCGAGATGCTCGGCCGCGCATTTGTCCCGACCGACATCGGCAAGATCGTCAGCAAGTTCCTCGTCAAGTATTTCGAGACCTACGTGGATTACGGCTTCACAGCGGCCATGGAAGACGTGCTCGATGAGATCTCGAATGGCGAGAAGCCATGGTGCCCCGAGCTCGCGCGATTCTGGAAGCCGTTCTCAAAGCTGGTCGAGCACATCGGCAAGACCGTCACCCGCGAGGAGGTCGCTGAGTCGCGCGAGATCGGTCATGACCCCGTGAGCGGCAAGCCGATCGCCGTGCGCATGGGCGCGTATGGGCCGTTCGTGCAATGCGGCACCCGTAACGATCCCGACAAGCCGAAATTCGCAAGCCTGATGCCGGGCCAGCACATGGACGATGTCACTCTCAAGGACGCGCTGAGGCTGCTGTCCCTGCCACGCGCACTGGGACATGGACCGGACGGCACGCCGATCAGCGTTGGCCGCGGCCAGTACGGGCCCTACGTCAAGTACGGCGCGAAGTTCGCGTCGATCAAGGAGGACGACCCGTTCGAGATGACGCTCGCGCGTGCGCTCGAGATCGTTGCCGCCAAGATCCGGGCCGACCGCGAGCGCACGATCCTCGATTTCCCGGATGCCGGCATCCAAGTGCTGAAGGGCCGTTATGGTCCCTACATCACCGATCGCAAGCGCAATGCCCGGATTCCGAAGGATCGCGACCCCGCCTCGGTCTCACTCGAGGAGTGCATTGCGCTCCTGGCCGTGGCGCCGGAGCGCGGCAAGGGTCGCTTTGGCCGACGCGGCGCGAAGAAGCCCGCAGCAACAACCGCGCCAGCCGCGGACGCAGCTGCAGCCGCGCCGGTGAAGGCCAAAAGCGCGCGCAAGGCGCCCGCGAAGAAGAAATCCGCGCCACGCGACAGGCGCCCACGGCACGCCAAGGAGTAGGCGATGCTCGATCGCGCCGCCGTGAACGCATGGCTGCTCGAGTTGCAGGAGCACGTCACCCGGACGCTCGAGCAGGCCGATGGCGGCGCACTGTTTCGCCGCGACGCCTGGCAGCGGCCCGAGGGCGGCGGCGGCGAGACGCGCGTGCTGAGGGACGGCGCGCTATTCGAGCAGGCAGGCATCAATTTCTCACGGGTTCACGGCGCGCGCCTGCCGCCCTCGGCGAGCGCGCAGCGCCCGGCACTTGCGGGTGCACCATTCGAGGCGATGGGGGTGTCGCTGGTGCTGCATCCGCGTAACCCCTTTGTCCCGACCACGCACATGAATGTGCGCCTGTTCATCGCCGAGCCCGCCGACGGCGAAATCGCATGGTGGTTTGGTGGCGGTTTCGACCTGACTCCTTTCTATCCGGAAGAAGAGGACGTGAGGCACTGGCACCGCGTTGCGCGTTCTGCCTGCGAGGACTGTCCGCCCGGTACCTACGAGCGCTTCAAGGACTGGTGCGACCGCTACTTCTACCTGCCGCATCGCGGTGAGACTCGCGGCGTGGGCGGATTGTTTTTCGACGATCTCGACGAATGGGGTTTCGAGTCCTGCTTCGCCTTCCTGCGACGTGTCGGCGCCGCCTTTGTTGCCGGCTACCTGCCGATCGCGGAACGGCGACGTGGCGTCGCCTTTGGGGAGCGCGAGCGGCAATTCCAGCTCTATCGGCGCGGCCGCTACGCGGAATTCAACCTGATCCACGATCGCGGCACGCTGTTCGGGTTGCAGTCCGGCGGTCGCACCGAGTCCATCCTGATGTCGTTGCCGCCGCTTGCGCGCTGGGAATACGGCTGGCAGCCGGAGCCGGGCTCGCCCGAGGATCGGCTGAGTCGCGATTTCCTCCGGCCACGTGACTGGTTGGCCGGCTCCGGTTCCGCTTGAAGTACCGCCACGCCTGCCACGCGGGGAATTTCGCCGACGTCGTGAAGCACGTCGTGCTCGTTTCCGTGCTCACGCGCCTGACGCAGAAGGACCGTCCGCTCTTCTATCTCGACACCCATGCGGGCCGCCCCCGCTACAATCTCGGTTCGCGCGACAGCGCCGCGGAAGCGGCGCGCGGCATTCTGCGGCTTGCAGCCGCGGACCCGAAGGGCATGCCCTCGCCGCTGCGCCGTTATCTGGAACTGGTGCGCACTTTCGATGCCGGCAACGAAATTGTGCCACGCATCTATCCCGGCTCGCCCTGCATCGCCGCGGCCCTGCTGCGAGCGGACGACCACGCCGCTTTCTGCGACATCGAGCCCGGCGAAGCGCAATTGCTCGCTCGCGAGTTTCACGGCGACCGGCGCTTTGGCGTTCACTGCCGGGATGGCTTTGAAGCACTGGCGGCTTTGCTGCCACCGCGCGCGAAGCGCGGTCTGGTGCTGATCGATCCGCCCTACGAGCAGCAGCAGACCGATCTGGAACGTGTCGCCGATGCCCTGCTGGGCACGGCAGAACGCTGGCCACAGGGCGTGCTCGCCGCCTGGTATCCGATCAAGCTCGCTTCGGTAATCGCGCGTTTCCATCGGCGACTGCTCGACGCAGGCCTGCGGCGCGTGCTGGCGGTGGAACTCTGCGTGCATCCCGACGATTCGCGCGCCGGGCTGAATGGCTCGGGAGTGCTGCTGGTCAATCCGCCGTGGAAGTCCGACGGCGATCTACGTTCGGCCATGCCAGCGCTGCACGCGATCCTCGCGCCCGCTGGTGGCGGACGCTGGCGCGTGGACTGGCTCGCCGGGGAATGAGGGTGCCGGCGGCATCAATTGCCCCAGTCCACTGCTTCAAAAATCTGCCGTGCAATGCCGTCCAGATCCTTCTGCTGGCCGACGATCGCAATGCTTCCGCGCGGCGCCGGCAGGACAACGCCGACGTATCCCTGCTCCGCTAGCCGGACCGGTTCGCTGACATTCCGGTGCCTGAGCAGCAGCACCGTGACCGGGCCCTGCGGTGTCTGAACCACCAGGTGCGGCACGACACGCCATTCGAAAATGCAGCGTCTCGCATAGGTCACGTCGCCGAACCCCGGCCGCAGCCGGGTGCCGTAGGGATCCAGCACGCCGGCGAGCTCCGCCGGCGCGACCAGAGCGGTTCCGCTCATCGCGTCCGGCTCGTGCGCGACGTGATCGAAGACCTCGCGCGCCAGCGACGGACGCGGCAAGCTGATCCAGAGCGCGAGCCCGACCGAGATTCCGATCACGATGCTGGCGGCCAGTGCCAGCCAGCGCGGACGTCGCGCCGTGATCTCCGTCAGTGCAACCGCCGTGTCGGGCTTGTGGAGGCGCGCCGCATCGACGGCGAGCGCGCGCCCAATCAGCGCGTCCATGGCCCGCAATTCGTCCTGATAGCGCGCGCAGGCCGGGCATTGCGCGCGGTGCGCGTCGATCTCGGCGCCGGAGGCCGTGGGCTCTGCACCGACGTGGCGGCGGAATTCGAGGCAATTCATCACGATGAAGGCTCCGACGTGATGCCGAGTTCCTGGCGCAGGTGCGCGCGCGCGCGGAACAGCCTGGTCAGCACGGCGCCCCGCTGCAGACCCATCTGATCGGCGATTTCCTGCGTCGAGTAACCCATCATCACCTGCAGCATCAGCGGCTCGCGGTATTCGTCATCGAGACGAAATAACGCCTCGCGCATCTCCGCGAGGCCGGCATCGTCTTCAGCCGCAAGCACGTCCGCCTCGGCGGCCACCAGCGCGTCGAGGTCGGTCAGCTCGTGACGTTTGCGCTCGAATGAGCGGGCAAATTCCCGGCGCACGATCGTCAAAAGCCAGGATTTCGCCTTGCCCTCCTCGGCGAGCGCATCAAACGACTTCCAGGCCCGCAATAGCGCCTCCTGTACGACGTCCTCGGCGAGCTGCCGGTCCCGGCCGAGCCAGAACGCGAAACGCAGCAGATCCGGGCGCAAAGTCTCGCACAGGGTCGCGAAGCGCTGCTGCCTGTCCGTACCGCGCTCGTCGCCGTTCATGTATAAAGACCGGCCATAGCAGAGTTTTATTTCCGGCCCAGAGTGGGCGACTTTACCGCAGCTGTAGCCGTGCCAGGAGCCTCATGGGTCAGCGTGTCACCGGGAGTTATCCTAAGACGAGGCCGAGGCGCATGCGCCGCGACCTGTTCTCCCGCCGGCTTGCCCGGGAATCCCGGGTTACGACCGATGACCTGATCCAGCCCTTGTTCGTCATCGAGGGAAGCAAGCGGCGCGAGCCCATTGCGTCGATGCCCGGCATCGAGCGCCTGAGCATTGATCTCCTCGTTGCGGAGGCCGGGCGCCTCGCCGGTCTAGGGATTCCCGCCGTCGCGCTGTTTCCGGTGCCCGATCCTTCGGCCAAGACCCTTGACGGCCGCGAGGCCTGGAATCCGGATGGCCTCGCACAGCGCGCGGTGGGCGAACTCAAGCGCAAGGTACCCGGTCTCGGCGTAATTACCGACGTCGCGCTGGATCCATACACGACGCACGGACAGGACGGGATCATCGACGATTCCGGGCTCGTGCAGAATGACGCGACGGTTGCCGCACTCGTAAGACAAGCGCGCTCCCATGCGAATTCTGGCGCCGATATGGTGGCACCTTCGGACATGATGGACGGGCGGATCGGTGCAATCCGCTCTGCGCTGGAGCAGGACGGCCATCACGACACACGGATCCTTGCTTATTCGGCCAAGTACGCTTCCTGCTTTTACGGGCCGTTCCGCGATGCCGTCGGTTCCGCGACCGCCCTCGGCAAGGCCGACAAATCGACCTACCAGTTGGACCCGGCCAACAGCGACGAGGCGCTGCGCGAGGTAGCTCTCGATATCTCGGAAGGCGCGGACATCGTGATGATCAAGCCGGGGCTGCCTTATCTCGACATCGTGCGGCGCGTGAAGGACAATTTCGGCGTGCCGACATTCGTCTACCAGGTCAGCGGTGAGTACGCGATGCTCGCGGCTGCGATCGCAAACGACTGGCTCGAGGAGCGCGCAGCGGTGCTCGAGTGCCTCGCCTGCATCAAACGCGCCGGCGCCGACGGCATCCTGAGCTACTACGCCGGCCGCGCCGCTGGCTGGCTACGCGAGGACTGACGATATGGCAGCACAAGACAGTCCGGGTCGTTTTGCATTGTTCGGACATCCGGTCAGTCATAGCTGGTCGCCATTCATCCACGGCCTGTTCGCGCGGCAGTTCGATCACCTCGTGGACTACAAGCTGTGCGACGTCGACCCCACAACGTTCCGGCGCGCCGTCATTGATTTTTTTGTCGAGGGCGGCGCCGGCGCCAATGTCACGCTACCGCACAAGCCTGCAGCGGCCGAGATCGTCAACGAACTCTCGGCGCGCGCCGAACGTGCCCGCGCCGTCAACACGATCATCCGGAGGAGCCCGACGGAGCTCCTGGGCGACAACACCGACGGCACCGGACTAGTGACCGATCTGGTCAGCAATCTCGGCGTCACCGTGAGCGGTTCGCGCCTGCTGGTACTCGGCGCGGGTGGCGCCGTGCGTGGCGTGCTGGCGCCACTCCTCGAGCAGGAGCCGCGCGAGG
>JANPCY010000540.1:0-2748 GCA_031431175.1 Steroidobacteraceae bacterium
CCCGGATCATCAATTCCGGGAGCTGTCCGCTTTTCGCGACCTGGATTTCGAACGCCCGCCTTTGGCGACGCTCCTCGCTTTCTGCGGCGGGATTGGTGTCGAGCAGCGCCAGGTGTGTGATGCGCTCTGGTACCCGCCGCCAAAGCTCGAATGCAACGATACCGCCCATCGACAGACCGGCGAGCGCGAATTCCGCTGGTGCGATGTCGATGGCATCGAGTGCCATCCGCTCTATCGATGATGATCGAGTCAGGTCCGCAATCATCACGGTGTCGCAGTGCTCCCTGAGGGCAGGAAGCTGGTGTTGCCACAGGCGTTGATCGCACATCATCCCACCCAACAGCAACATCGCCTGGCTGCGGCCCATGAATGGCCGTCAGGCTTTCTGCAGCCGTGCGGAACTTCCGTCCACAAGGATTCCGGAAAACGTCCGCTTTTCCGGCGGCAGCTTCGGGTTTTCAATGCGCTCCATGATCATCGCCACGGCGGCCTCCGCCATGCTGCGCACCGGTTGTCGCACGGTTGTAAGGTCATAGCTCTTCCAGCCGGCCGCGCTAACGCCGTCGAAGCCGACGATCGAGATGTCGCCGGGCACCTTCAGGCCCATCTGGAATCGCGCAGCATCCATGCAGCCGAGTGCCATTACGTCATTGGCGCAGATGACAGCGTCAGGCAGCTTGCCGGTCTTTTCGCGCAGTGTCCTGAGACCGGCGATGCCGCTGTCGTAGCTGTAGTCGCCCTGGACGATGGTGGCTGTCTTGATGCCAAGTTCAGCGAGGCGAGCGAGGGCGCCTTGGGTGCGCTCAACGCTGACGGCGGAGTCCTTCGGGCCACTGACGATGCCGAAGGACTTGTGGCCGGCTCCAACCAGGCGGTTGACCAACCATCGCGCGCCTTCTGCCTGATCGCAGCACACGGCATTGACCGGGCGATCGCGCAGCGAACGATTGAAGAATACAAACGGGACGCCGCGCTGCTCAATGAGGTCGACCTGCGCGCTGGACAAGCGTGCAGCCTCGACGACGCCGTCAACCTGATACTGGAGTATCTGCTCAAGCACGACGTCGATGTCACTTTCGTGTTCAAGCGTGAACAGCAGGACGCGGATGCCGCGTTCCGAAAAGCCGCGACTCAACTCGACCAGGACTTCAGGATAGTAACGATTGGTCTGCTGTGAGATCACGACGGCCACCATGTTGGAGCGCCGTGTGATCAGGCTCCGGGCAATCGCATTGGGCTGGTACCCGAGTTCTGCTGCCGCTTTCATGACCCGCGCGCGCATCTTCCGGGAGACGGAGGCTCCCGGCTTGAAGCAGCGGGAAACCGCCGACTGGGAGACCCGGGCAACCCTCGCGACGTCATACGATGTGGCGCGGTTGCCGGCCTGCTCGGCAGGCGTGATCGCACGTACTTTCATCAATCTATTCCCGCTGGACCGCAGTTTCCTTACATCGCACCGGAGCGATTCCAGCTCCACGGGCGATACTGACTTCGAATGCGAGCATCCGCAAGTTCGGGCGCTGCCACTGCGGAATCAGGAAGCTGCTCCGGTTCGAATCCGGGCAAACAGGTCGACCCCCATCTGCAGCAGCAGATCGACCATGTCGATGAATACCCAGTTTTCCCTGAACCGGTCGCCATCACGCCGCCAGAAATCCATGACGCGCATGCCGATCCGCTTGTTGGTGGGTGCAACGCCCAACCAGACGCCAGAGTGCGTCGCCACGACGCTGGGCCATCCCGTTGAGCCAACGTAGTGACCATCGGCAATGCGCGAACCGTGCGCGAAGCCGCCCTTGCGATCCGGAAACGCCGTCAGGAACGGTCGTTGGTGCCTGTCGATGAATCCGTCGATTCCATAGGTGGTACCGATTCCGGATGGCCCATACCAGCGCATGTCTTCGTGCCAGCAGCGCGCATGTCGCATGGCCGAATAGTCGCGCTTCACCGGATCGAAGCGCATCAAGTCGTCAATCATTTCATGGACCAGTCGCGCGCTCTTGTCGCTTTCTGCAGCTGGATTGTCGTGGAGTTGCAGGCCATCGCCGGTCGACGGGCCGGGTACGACCAGCTTCTCACCGAGCTGCGCAGGGATGAGGCGGATACCGACCTGGTCGAATACCTCCAGCAGGTCCAGCAGTACATAGCACTCCACGGCACGATCGGCTTCGACTCTGTAGAACTCGCCGTACCGGATCCTGGTCTGCTTTCCATTGGCTGGAATGCCGAGCCAATCGGCGGCGAACGTGCCAACGTAATGACCGGTCGCACATACCCAGTTGCGTTGCTGCCATTCGCCACCGAGCAGGATGTCGTCGCGGCGCTCGAGGTCCGGGAAGGACTTGAATAGCGGCGCATAGTGATTGGTCATCAACGCGTCGCAACCGCTCTGCGTGTTGATCGGATGCGGGCCATTCCAGACCACATCTCTCGCCATCAAGCTGCGGATTTGTTGTTCGTAATTGGCAGCCGTAATGCCGTTGAGAATTCCGGAAACACGCCTCTTGTTCCTCAGATGCAAGGTATCCGTCATTTGAGCTGCTCCCCATTCATCAGCGATTCGAAGAACTCGACATCCTGGGTCACGGCCTTCTGTAGCACATCACCCTGATAGAAATGATCCGTCCCCGGGTAGCTGTAGAGCTGGTATGGCTGACCGAGCAGGTACATTTCCTTGGCCAATCGTTCGGACCATTCATAAAGGGCGCCGTAATCGCCGATGGAGTGATGCAGTATCAGCGGAGTCCT
>JANPCY010000541.1:0-7096 GCA_031431175.1 Steroidobacteraceae bacterium
CCAGCACCTGGCCCCTGAGCTGGCCGCAGGCCGCGTCGATATCGTCACCCCGGGTTCGCCGCACGGTTGCCATCACGCCTCCCTGTGCCAGCAGGTCGCGGAACCGCTGGATTGCCGCGGCCGGCGAGCGCCGATACCTGGTGCCAGGGAATGTATTGAACGGGATCAGATTCACCTTGGCATCATGACCGCGCAGCAATCCCGCCAGTTCCCGCGCGTGCTCGGGCTGGTCATTGATGCCGTCCAGCATCGTGTACTCGAATGTGACGTTGCGGCCATTCTGGCGCTCGAGGTAATGCCAGCTGGCCGCCAGCAACTCCGCGATCGGGTGTTTGCGGTTGATCGGCACCAACTGGTCGCGCAGGCGGTCATTCGGCGCATGCAGCGACACGGCAAGTGCCACATTGCAATCTTCCGCGAGGCGGTAAATCTGCGGCACGAGGCCGGACGTGGAAAGCGTGACGCGCCGGCGCGACAGGTCGTATCCGAGATCGTCGAGCATCAACTGCATGGCCGGTAGCACATTCTTGTAGTTGGCGAGCGGCTCGCCCATGCCCATCAGGACGACATTCGTGATGACGCGCTCGCCGTCCGGCTCGCGTCCGAGTTCGCGATTGGCGAGCCATACTTGACCGATGATCTCGGCTGCGGTCAGATTACGATTGAATCCCTGCTGGCCGGTCGCGCAGAACGAGCAGTCCAGTGCGCAGCCGATCTGGCTCGAGATGCAGAGCGTCCCGCGCCCGGGTTCCGGTATGAAAATCGTCTCAATGACCTGTTCATTGCCCGCGGCTCCTGGCATGCGCAGCAGCCATTTCCGCGTGCCGTCCACCGAAGTCCTCGCGCTAAGGATCTCCGGCACGCGTACTTCGGCCACGCCCGCGAGCAGCGCCCGGAAATCCTTCGCAAGATCGGTCATGCGCGCAAAGTCGGACTCGCCGCGGCGATAGATCCACTTCAGCAACTGGCGGGCGCGGAAGGGTTTCGCGCCAAGCGTCGCGACGAACGCTTCCAGTTCGGACCGATTGAGCCCCAGCAGGTTGCTGCGCCCGAGGGCCTGGTCGTTCATCGTCTCACCGGCCTCAGCGAGGCCGCGCACAGAGTGCGAGGTCCGCGAAGAAATACGTGATCTCGCGCGCGGCGTTCTCCACACTGTCGGATCCGTGCACGACATTCTCCTCGATGCTGGTCGCCAGGTCGGCGCGAATCGTTCCGGGTGCCGCCTTCTTCGGGTCGGTCGCTCCCATGATCTCGCGATTGCGTGCAACCGCCGACTCGCCTTCCAGGACCTGCACCATCACGGGGCCCGACGTCATGTAGCTGCACAGGTCCCTGAAGTACGGGCGTTCGCGGTGCACGGCGTAGAAGCCCTCCGCCTGTCCCTGCGTCAGTTGCAACATCCGGGCGCCGATGATCGCGAGGCCGGCGCGCTCGAATCGGCGATAAACGTCGCCTATCAGGTTACGCGCCACACCATCGGGCTTGACGATGGATAAGGTACGCTCGATCGCCATGGATTCCTCATGTGGTGGGACCGGAATAGACCGCGCATTCTAGCCCCCGTGACCCCGGGCCGGCAATCGTCGGGAGCGTGGAAGTGCCTGCCGCGAAAGGAAAAATCAGACGCTGAAGCTTTCGCCGCAGCCGCATTCGCCGCGCACGTTCGGGTTCCGGAAGCGAAATGCCTCATTGAGCCCGTGGCGGACGAAATCGATTTCGGTGCCGTCGATCAGCGCAAGGCTAGCGCCATCGACCAGGACCTGGACGCCCTGGCTTGCGAAGACGCGATCCTTGACCTGCACCTCATCGGCGTAGTTCACGACGTAGGCGAAGCCGGAGCAGCCGGTCTTGCGCACGCCGAGGCGCAGGCCGACGCCATGGCCACGCTCAGCGATGAAATGGCGGACGCGGTCTGCTGCGGCTGGGGTCAGGGTAATAGCCATGCTCAGGTCAATTGTAACGCATGCGCCCGGGTCAGCATCCCGAACAGTGCATCCTCAACCACCAGCAGTCGACCAAGTTTTTCAGGCGGCACATCGAGTTCCACCGCCAGGCGCCGCGCGTCGAAGGCGGCCTCCCCGTCGATGCGCTGACCATGCATGCGGCTGGCGACCAGCGCCGCTGCCGCGAGCGTATGTGGACATCCCCAGGCGCGAAACGCGCAATCGGCGACGCGGCCGTCTTCGATCCGCGCACCAAAGCGGACCCAGGCGCCGCGCTCGAGCGCCATCGCCTCGCCTTGGACCACCGCGCCGGGGCCCGGCGCGAGGTCCCCGGCATTCGGCAGCCGCTCGAACAGATCGCGCACCAATGGTGAATACGGTGCGTGGATCTCGCTCATGCGATCCGTTCGATCGCGCCGGCAGGCAGCACAGCGCGCAGGCGGCGCACGCAGGCCACGAGCAGCCAGGCGGCGCGATCGATTTCCTCCGCCGTCGTTTCCCGTCCAAGACTCAGCCGCAGTGAAGCCTGGGCAGCCAGATCCGAGAGTCCGAGTGCGCGCAGGACATAGGAGGGCTCGGCCGTCGCCGAGCTGCAGGCTGAACCACTCGACGTCGCCAGCCTGCCATCGAGAGCGAACAACAGGCTTTCGCCCTCCACGCCCGGAAAGCGGACATTCAGGATGCCCGGCAGGCCGGGTTCGGCCACACCGTTGCGCAGCACCGGCGCCGCGGCCTGAAGGCCGGCCCAGAGCCGCTCGCGCAGCGCGCGAATGCGCGCGGAATCGGTGGCGAGACACGCGCCGGCGAGCTCGCAGGCAAGGCCGAATCCGACGATCTGGTGCGTGGCCAACGATCCTGCGCGCAGGCCGCGCTCATGGCCGCCGCCGAACTGCAATGGCTGCAGCGCGGGGCGCGGACGGTGCCTCAGGTAAAGCGCACCGACGCCCTTCGGGCCCCCGAACTTGTGCGCGCAGTAACTCAGCAGCGCCACGCCCATCTGCTCCACGTCGATCGGCAGCTTGCCCGCGCTCTGCGCGGCGTCGACGTGGAATGTAACGCCTCGCGCGCAGCACAGGCGCCCGATGGCGGCAATGTCATTGATCGCGCCGGTTTCGTTGTTCGCATGCATCAGCGAGACCAGCGCCGTGTCGGGCCGCAGGGCGGCAGCAATCTGCCCGGGATCCGCGCTGCCATCGCTGCCGGGCGCAAGCCAGCTCAGTGCGAATCCTTCGCGCTCAAGCTGGCGACAGGCATCGAGCGCCGCGCGATGCTCGGTGCGTGCCGTCACGACATGGCGCTTGCCGCCGCCGGCCGCGCGCGCGGCACCGAGGATCGCGAGATTCACGCTCTCGGTCGCGCCGGATGTGAATACGATGGATTCGGGCGGTGCTCCGATCAGGCGCGCCACCTGCCCGCGCGCAAGTTCCACACGCGCCGCCGCCGCGCGACCCGGCGCATGCACGGAGGCGGGGTTGCCTTGCAGCGCGGGATCGCGCAGACATTCGCTCATGAGATCCGCGACCCGCGGATCGAGTGGCGCAGTCGCCGCGTAATCGAGATAGATCGGCGCTCCGTCCGCCACGATCGTCATTCCTCCGGAACCGGGCTGCGCCGCTCGATCGCCGCCAGCAATCCGCGCAGGATACGCACTTCCTTTTCATCCGGCACCGCGCGCGCCAGCAAGCGCTCGAGTCGCGGGCGCAGTTGCGCGGCATTTCCCGGATGCATGAATCCGATCCGCTCGAGTACCGCGTCCAGATGCCGGTGCAACGCCGCCATATCCTCGGTGCCGGCCGGCTGCGAAACCGGCTCGGACGGAACTGCCGAACTGCGCTTTGCCATCATGATCTCGTAGCAGACGATCTGCACCGCCTGGGCGAGATTCAGCGATTCATACACCGGGTCGGCCGGAATCTGGATCAACGCATGGCAGCGCGCGAGCTCGTCATTGGCGAGACCATTGCGCTCACCGCCAAACAACACTGCGGCGGGGCGGGTATTGCTGGCTGCCAGCAACTCGGCAGCGGCCACGCGCGCGTCGAGCATCCGCCAGTTTGCATTGCGCCGCCGCGCGCTGGTGCCGAATACGAGCCCGCAACCTGCGATTGCTGCGTCGATGGATGGCAGCACATTGGCCTCTGCGAGCAGGTCCGCCGCCCCGGAGGCACGCGCAGTCGCCTCCGGATCCGGATACGAACGTGGACGCACGAGCACGAGCGACGACAGCCCCATGTTCTTCAGCGCGCGCGCTGACGCGCCGATGTTGCCCGGGTGGCTGGTGTCGACAAGGACAATGCGGATCGCTTCAGTCATCGCGGCTCACGAAGGAATGCTGGTATTCTACCGGTGCCGCGCGCTGGCGCCGAGGGCCTCGCCGCGGCGGTTCTTCAAGCTGCTGCGGGAGCGGGTCATGCATCCCCTGGTCAATATCGCCGTCGGCGCCGCGCGTCGCGCCGGAGAGCTGATCGTGCGCAACCTGGATCGCGTCGGCGGGCTCACGGTCAGCGAAAAGAGCCGCAACGATTTCGTCACCGAAATCGATCGCGCAGCCGAGCAGCTGGTGATCGAGACGATCCACAAGGCCTATCCGGATCACGGCATCCTTGCCGAAGAAAGCGGCCGCCAGGGCGGCGATGAATTCGTCTGGATCATCGACCCGCTGGACGGCACGACCAATTTCCTGCACGGCTTCCCGCAATTTGCCGTGTCGATTGCCTGCCAGCACCGTGGCCGCGTCGAGGCAGGCGTGATCTTCGATCCGCTGCGCAGCGAGCTTTTCACGGCCTCGCGCGGCGCAGGCGCACAGCTTGAAAACCGCAGGCTGCGCGTGTCCGGGCAACGCTCGATCGACGGTTCGCTGATCGGCACGGGATTCCCCTATCGCGCCAACGTGCGCTGGATGAAACCCTATCTCGCGATGCTCGAGCAGGTCATGCGGCGCGCCGCCGGCGTGCGCAGGCCCGGATCCGCCGCGCTCGATCTGGCTTATGTCGCGGCGGGCCGCCTGGATGGCTTCTGGGAATTGGGGCTGGCGCCCTGGGACACGGCCGCGGGCAATCTGATGATCACCGAGGCCGGTGGCCGCATCGGCACGCTGGCCGGTAATCCGTACCTCGACGGCGGCAACCTGATCGCCGGGAATCCGCGCATCTTCACGGAACTGGTCGAGTCCTTCGCGCCGTTCCTCGGCGACGATCTGCCCGAGTGACGGGGCCGGGCGATCTCGCAATCGCCCCGGGCGTGGGTTAGAGTCCGCAACGATCCTGCAGGGGGCATACCAGCATGAATCTGTTCCGCACCAAGCCGATCACCGCCGCGCCGCATGTGGACGCCGGCGCGCCGGCCGAAGGCAGTCTGACTGGCGAGGTCACGCTCAAGCGTTCGCTGACTGCGGGGCACCTGGTAATGCTCGGTATCGGCGCGGTGATCGGCGCCGGTATCTTCGTGATGACGGGCCAAGCCGCGGCCAATCATGCGGGCCCCGCGATCATCCTGAGCTTCGTGATGGCGGGTGTCGCCTGCGGCTTCGCCGGACTCTGCTATGCCGAATTCGCGGCGATGCTGCCGGTGTCGGGCAGCGCTTATTCCTATTCTTACGCGACGCTCGGCGAATTTGTCGCTTGGTTCATCGGCTGGAATCTCGTTCTCGAGTACACATTCGCCGCAGCCACGGTAGCAGTCGGCTGGTCCGGCTACTTCACGGGCCTGCTGGATTCGATAGGACACATGACCGGAACATCGTTGGCATTGCCCGCGGCATTTACGAACGCGCCGCTCAACCTCGTCAACGGGCGGATCGTCACGACTGGCGCGCTGATAAACCTGCCTGCGATCGCGATCGTCATGGCCGTTGGAGCCCTCTGCTATCGCGGAATCACGCAGTCGGCATCGGTCAACGCGGTAATCGTCGCGATCAAGGTCACGGTACTGCTGATATTCATGGCATTCAGCCTGCAGTACGTCGACCCCGCGAACTGGACCCCATTCATCCCGGAACCCGAAGGCCCGGGGCGTTTCGGCTGGGACGGCGTATTGCGCGGCGCGTCGATCGTGTTCTTCGCCTATATCGGTTTCGATGCGGTATCGACGGCGGCCCAGGAGGCCAAGAACCCGCAGCGCGACATGCCGATCGGCATCCTGGGATCACTCGCCATCTGCACCGTGCTCTACATCGCGATGGCCGCGGTGTTGACCGGCATGGTTCCCTACACGCAACTCGGCACGCCGAAGCCGGTCGCGACCGCGCTCGAGACCTACCCGAGCCTGCTGTGGCTCAAGACACTGGTGGAAGTCGGGGCGCTCGCGGGCCTCAGTTCCGTGATCCTTGTGATGATGGTCGGACAGCCGCGTATTTTTTACACGATGTCGCGCGACGGACTGATCCCGAAGCTGTTCGGCCGTGTCCACCCCGAATTCCGCACGCCGCATGTCGGCACGGTGGTGGTTTCTGTAACCGCCCTGATCCTCGCCGGCCTGCTGCCGATCGGCGTGCTGGGGGACCTCGTGTCGATGGGCACGCTGCTCGCCTTCGCGACGGTCTGCATCGGCGTGCTGGTGCTGCGTCGCACGCGGCCCGACCTGCCACGCGCATTTCGCGTGCCGGCGGCGCCGGTCGTCTGCATCCTGGGCGCCGCAGCCTGCCTGTGGCTGTTTGGCCGGGCGTTCATGGACAACTGGCACTGGATGGGCGGCTGGATCCTGATCGGCTTCGCGATCTACTTCGGCTACAGCCGGCGCCACAGCGCACTGAATCTCAGCGCCTGAGCGCCTGGTCGTCTCCGGGAATTCCCCGCTCGCGCAGCTCCACGGGCGCGCCATCGCTCTTGCGGCGCATTCGTATGTTGACCATCTCGACGCAGACCGAGAACGCCATCGCGAAATAGAGATAACCCTTCGGCACCTGCATGTCGAAAGATTCCCCGACCAGCGCGACCCCGACCAGGATCAGGAATGACAGGGCCAGAATCTTGATGGTCGGATGGCGCTCGATGAACTCGTGTATCGGGCCGGCCATGAACATCATCACGAAGACGGCGATCATGATCGCCGCGACCATGATCGAGATGTGATTGGCGAGGCCGACCGCCGTTAACACGGAATCCAGCGAGAAGATGATGTCGACAATGCCGATCTGGACAATCACGCCAAGCATC
>JANPCY010000542.1:0-1811 GCA_031431175.1 Steroidobacteraceae bacterium
GGCTGCATGACAACGATGTCATCACGCTTGCCGGCGTCAAAATGGGCTTCTTCGACGGCTGAGTCGCGTCGCTCCTAGGCCAGCAGCTGCCAGGCCAGCGTCGCCAGGCAGGCGAATCCCGCGCCAAATGTCAGCGTGCGCAGCCACGGTATGCCGAACGCATACACGACGGCATAAGCAAGGCGTGCCCAGAAATACACGCAGCACGCGAGCACGGTCGCGTCATTCGACAGGCCGATCGCGTCTGCGACCAGCACGAGCACCGCAAACACCACCAGATTCTCGACCGCATTCGCATGGGCGGCCTGCAGGCGCTGTGCCCAGCGTGCCTGCGGCTTTGGGTTTTCCGGATAGCCGACCGCGTCCACGAGACCGCGCACGGCGATTCTGTTGAGAATCTACGGCACCTACAGCAATGCGGTCTGCACCGCGACGAGCACGAGATATTTCAGTTCGAGCGTCATGATTTCTTCTCCCATTCCTTCACATCGACGAGAACAGGCCGACCAGCCGGTAGGTGAGCACGAGTTGCATCAACAGGCAGCCGCCTGGCCGGTCAGGACGCCGGCCGGCCGCCCAGCGAGTTCCAGGGCGAGGATTATCCAGTAGGCAAGAAGCACCAGCCAGCTCAGCGCAAAAATACGGAAACGCCAGAGCACGTCATTCGATCCGAGGTGAATGAAGCTGTGCAACAGGCGCAGGCCGACATATGCCCAGCCGAGCGCGACCAGCAACATTCCCACCGCTCCGGCCGCGAATGCAATCGCGGTGCCGGCATAGAAAAGCGTCGGCGCCTCATAAAGATTGACTAGATGGCGCGACACAACTGCGACTTCTTCCGGTTCACCATCGCCGCGATAGATCTTGTAGAAGCGCGGATCAACCTGACGTCGGCGGACTGCCCGCCAGCGCAGGCTGCCGAGCCTGAAGACCACGAGCATTGTCAGCGTAAACAGGGCGAAAGCCGGCCAGAGTATTGCCATGACTATCTCCCGGTGAGGCTCAGCCGTGGGCGATCGGCTTGTCGCTGAACAGGAACGCCTTGAGCTGCTTTGACAGCACCGCGTCGCGACGCCTGATCCATTCGAGGACCATCGACGCATGCTCCTTCTCCTCGTCGCGGTTGTGCGCGAGGATCGCCCGCAATTCCGGGTCCTTGCAGGCATCGGCACGCTGGTTGTACCAGTCGATCGCTTCCAGTTCCTCCATCAACGAGACGATCGCCCGGTGCATGTCACGGGTCTCGTCCGACAATTCCTCGATGGGCTCGTGGTATCCAATGCTCGACATGGACATTCTCCTCAGCGGAACAGCGATTTGAAATCATGCGCCGGCCGGTATCCGAGCCCCGCGATCGCCTTGTCCACAACATAGACGCGATCGATCGACTCCGGCAACTCCCAGCCGCGACGCGCGAACTCGGGCAGCGCCCAGGGATGATGCGCCAGCACGGCTGTTCTTGCGCCCGACAGCAGTGTCCCGCACTCGGCGAGTGTAAATGGAGAATGGGCGGAGACATTGAAGAAATCGAATCCTGTCAGCCCGGGCGCAAGCGCCAGTTCATGGGCCTGCGCGACATCCGCCGCGTCGACGCCGCGATACAGCCGGTAGATCGCGACCAGGCGCGGATGCTCTGGAAAGCAGCGCGACATCCGCAGGCTGATGCAGGTCATGCCGCCGCGCGCCGCCTCGGCACAGGCCTGCTCAGCCGCGAGCTTGGTCTCGTCGTAGATGTCGCGCGGCTCCGGCTGCAGTTCTTCCGTGACCCACACGGCCTCCCCGCAAGCGGGCATCAGCGCGCGGCCATAGAG